>NZ_JAWOAI010000236.1:0-14923 GCF_033194735.1 Streptomyces sp. W16 | reverse complement strand
CGTCGTCGGCGCCCGCGCCTGCACCGAGTACGGCGCCCACATGGCGGCCACCCTCGCCGCCGGCCTCGCCGAGGAGGGCTGGGTGGTCGTGTCCGGCGGAGCCTATGGAGTCGACGGTGCCGCTCATCGCGGCGCCCTCGGCGCGGGCGGTGCCACCGTCGCCGTGCTCGCCTGCGGTGTTGACCGGCCCTATCCGCGCGGCCACACCCAGTTGATCAGCAGGATCGCCGAACAAGGGCTGGTGGTAGGCGAGTTGGCGCCCGGCGAGCATCCGACACCGAGCAGGTTCATCCTCCGGAACAGGGTGATCGCCGCGCTCACCAGGGGCACCGTGGTTGTCGAGGCCGCCTATCGGAGCGGGTCCCTCGTCACCGCTCGGGCCGCGCAGCGGCTGGGGCGCCACACGATAGGGGTACCCGGTCCGGCCACCAGCGGGCTGTCCGCCGGTGTGCACGAACTCCTGCGCGGTGACGCGGTGCTGGTCACCGACGCCGCCGAAGTCGTCGAACTGGTCGGGGACATGGGCGAACTGGCTCCGGACCGACGCGGACCGGTGCTCCCGCGCGACCTGTTGGAACCGGCCGCCCGCCGCATCCTCGCCGCACTCCCCGGCAACAGGGCGGCAGCGGTGCGGGAGATCGCGCGGGGTGCGCAGACCACGGAGGACGACGCGGTCGCGAGACTGTACGAACTCCGAGCACTTGGTTACGTCGAACGACACGGCGACGGCTGGAAGTTGACACGCCAAGCGATGATCTCGGTCCGGCCCGATCGGGGGCGCCGCTGACCGAGCGTGTTCGGCCGTCCGGGGGAACCCCGACACCCTTGGGAATTCCCGCAGTTGGCGCATTCCGATGATCACGCAGAGCAATCGGAGCGAGCCGTTCCGGCCCCCTGTCGAACGCGTCCGTGCCCGGTCCGAGCCCTGCCCTTCGCACACCGCAACACTCCAGTCACGCTACGCTCACGGGGATTCCGGCACAGACCGGCAGACAGACCAGTAACTCCCCATCACTCCGACAGCTCACCCAGGCAACCCCACTTCACGGCAGAACGGCACAAGGCGACGAATGCCCCAGCACACCTCCGGGTCCGACCGGGCGGCGGCGATCCCCCCAGCCGCCCGTGACGGTGGCAGCGTCCGGCCGCCCGCTCCCTCGACGCTCGACGAGCTGTGGCGGTCGTACAAGACGACGGGCGACGAGCGGCTGCGCGAGCAGCTGATCCTGCACTACTCGCCGCTCGTGAAATACGTCGCGGGACGGGTGAGCGTCGGGCTGCCGCCCAATGTGGAACAGGCGGACTTCGTGTCGTCGGGGGTGTTCGGACTGATCGACGCCATCGAGAAGTTCGACATCGAGCGGGAGATCAAGTTCGAGACGTACGCGATCACCCGCATCCGGGGCGCGATGATCGACGAGTTGCGCGCGCTGGACTGGATCCCGCGCTCGGTGCGGCAGAAGGCGCGGAACGTGGAGCGGGCGTACGCCACGCTGGAGGCGCGGCTCAGGCGCACCCCCAGCGAGGGCGAGGTGGCCGCCGAGATGGGCATCGCGGTGGAGGAACTCCACGCCGTCTTCAGCCAGTTGTCGCTGGCCAACGTGGTGGCGCTGGAGGAGCTGCTGCACGCCGGCGGCGAGGGCGGCGACCGGCTGAGCCTGATGGACACCCTGGAGGACACCGCCGCCGACAACCCGGTGGAGGTGGCGGAGGGGCGGGAGCTGCGGCGGTTCCTGGCACGGGCGATCAACACGTTGCCCGAGCGGGAGAAGACCGTCGTCACGCTGTACTACTACGAAGGGCTCACCCTTGCCGAGATCGGCAATGTGCTCGGGGTGACCGAGAGCCGCGTCAGCCAGATCCACACCAAGTCCGTGCTGCAGCTGCGCGCCAAGCTGGCGAGTTTCGGCCGTTGAGCGAAAGCCGTACCGCCCTCTCGACCTCGCAGAATCGTGCCTGCATGGCCCCGGTCTCTCCCGCCGGGGGTGGACCGTCCGTAGAGTGGTTGACGTGCCAAGGATTCGAGCGGCCTCCGTGGCCGAGCACCGGTCGATGCAGCGAGCCGCCCTGCTGGACGCGGCTCGTTCCCTGCTGTCCGAGGGCGGGACGGAGGCGCTGACGTTCCCGGCCCTGGCCGAGCGGACGGGGCTCGCGCGGTCGTCCGTGTATGAGTACTTCCGCTCTCGGGCCGCTGTCGTCGAGGAGCTGTGCGAGGTCGACTTTCCCGTCTGGGCGGCGGATGTGTCGGCGGCGATGGAGCGGGCGGACTCGGCGGAGGGCAAGGTCGAGGCGTATGTGCGGCAGCAGCTTGCGTTGGTCGGGGACCGGCGGCATCGGGCTGTAGTTGCCATCTCTGCGAGCGAGCTCGATGCGGGGGCGCGGGAGAAGATTCGTGCCGCGCATGGGGGGTTGGTGGCGATGATCGTCTCTGCGCTCGGGGACATGGGGCACGGGGAGCCTCGGTTGGCGGCGATGTTGCTGCAAGGGGTTGTTGATGCGGCTGTGCGGCGGATTGAGCTGGGGGCTGCGGAGGATCCCTCGGTGATTACTGAGGCTGCGGTGAGTATGGCTTTGCGGGGGGTTCAGGGTTGAGTTTCGGCTGCGGGGCCGGTGGGGGCTGGGCGCGCAGTTCCCCGCGCCCCTAAAAGACGGGCGTTGCGAGAACCGGCAACAAGCGGGACGGGCCCCGATTCAGCAGCCACGGCGGCAGTAGCGCCAGCGGGTTCAAGTACGTCTCCCCTCTCAGTAGGCCCCAGTGCACGCACGAAGTCGCGCAGTGCGAGCCGGTGATCTCCACCGTCCCCACCACCTCGCCCGGCTCCACCTCGTCGCCCTTCCTCACGGTCGCGCTCACCGGCTCGTACGTCGTGCGCAGATCCGTCCCTGTCAGCTCGACCGACACCACACCCCTCCCCGCCACCCGGCCCGCGAAGGACACCCGGCCCGACGCCACCGCCCGTACCGGAGTGCCGGCCGGGGTCGCCAGGTCCACGCCTCGGTGGCCCCGGGCGTAGAGAGTTGCCGGGGGTTCCCAGCCTCGTAGGACCAGGGGGTGCGAGCCGACCGGCCAGGTGCGCGCGATCGCTGGTACGGAGGGGATGGGGATCCCGGGTGCCGGGGGAGGGCTGTCGTTCGCTCGGGCCGTACAGGTCAACAGGGTCAAGAGGAGGGCCAGTAGTAAGGCGAGGCCAGTACGTACAGTTCGGTCATCTCGTCGCATCCGCATGGCACAAACCGTGCCGTACCCGTGCCGATCATGGCCGGGATCTGTGGGCCGGCGGGCGGTTGTGGACAACGGCGTCACCCGGTACCTCGCGGGTCCCGTACACTTCCTTTGGCGATCCGGGTCACCGGGTCGACTTCGCACGCCCCGACATCTGGTCCTCCGTCGAGAGACGAAAACCGGTGTCAGCGCTCCTCGGTCCTCTGGGCACGCGCACGTGGGCGTCAGGCGCGAGTGCCGTCCCGGTGCTCGCGGCACAACCGAGAAAATCAAGGAGAACGGCCATGGCCGTCGTCACGATGCGGGAGCTGCTGGAAAGCGGCGTCCACTTCGGTCACCAGACCCGTCGTTGGAACCCGAAGATGAAGCGGTTCATCTTCACGGAGCGCAACGGCATCTACATCATCGACCTGCTCCAGTCGCTGTCGTACATCGACCGCGCCTACGAGTTCGTCAAGGAGACCGTCGCCCACGGCGGCACGGTCATGTTCGTCGGCACGAAGAAGCAGGCGCAGGAGGCCATCGCCGAGCAGGCCACCCGCGTCGGCATGCCCTACGTCAACCAGCGCTGGCTGGGCGGCATGCTCACCAACTTCTCCACCGTCTACAAGCGTCTGCAGCGCCTCAAGGAGCTTGAGCAGATCGACTTCGAGGACGTCGCCGCGTCCGGTCTCACCAAGAAGGAGCTTCTCGTGCTCTCGCGCGAGAAGGCCAAGCTGGAGAAGACCCTCGGTGGTATCCGCGAGATGTCCAAGGTTCCCAGCGCCGTCTGGATCGTGGACACCAAGAAGGAGCACATCGCGGTCGGTGAGGCCCGGAAGCTCAACATCCCGGTCGTCGCCATCCTCGACACGAACTGCGACCCCGACGAGGTCGACTACAAGATCCCGGGCAACGACGACGCGATCCGCTCCGTCACCCTGCTCACCCGCGTGATCGCCGACGCCGTCGCCGAGGGCCTCATCAGCCGCTCCGGTGTCGCCGCCGAGGCCAAGGGTGACAAGGCCGCCGGCGAGCCGCTCGCCGCGTGGGAGCGCGACCTGCTCGAAGGCGAGAAGAAGGCCGACGAGACCCCCGCCGCCGAGGCCGAGGTGCAGACCTCCGCCGAGACGGAGAAGGTCGCCGACGCCGAGCAGGCCGACGAGGCTCCGGTTGCCGCTGAGGCCGCTGCCGAGGTCGTCGAGGCCCCCGCCGCCGAGGTCGAGGTCGAGGCTGCTCCGGCCGCCGAGGCCGAGCAGGCCTGATCCTCCGGCCAACGGCCTGACCTTCCGGGCCAAAGGGCTGACTGAAGTGACGGCGGGTGGTGCGGACCGCGCCACCCGCCGTTCACTCACAGCCCCTAGATCTTCGTAGCCCGTAGATCTTTGGCGGGAGCCCGCTCACCACGCGGCCGCCGCCGACTTCGAGACTTCGAACTCCGAGAAGAGATTTTCAGATCATGGCGAACTACACCGCCGCCGACGTCAAGAAGCTCCGTGAGCTCACCGGCGCCGGCATGATGGACTGCAAGAAGGCGCTGGACGAGGCCGACGGCAACGTCGAGAAGGCCGTCGAGGCGCTCCGTATCAAGGGCCAGAAGGGCGTCGCCAAGCGCGAGGGCCGCTCCGCCGAGAACGGCGCCGTGGTCTCCGTCATCGCCGACGACAACACCTCCGGTGTCCTGGTCGAGCTGAAGTGCGAGACGGACTTCGTCGCCAAGGGCGAGAAGTTCCAGGCCGTCGCCAACCAGATCGCCCAGCACGTCGCCGCCACCGCCCCGGCCGACATCCCGGCGCTGCTCGCGTCCGAGATCGAGTCCGGCAAGACGGTCCAGGCGTTCGTCGACGAGGCCAACGCGAACCTGGGCGAGAAGATCGTCCTGGACCGCTTCGCCCAGTACGCCGACGGCTACGTCTCCGCGTACATGCACCGCACGATGCCCGACCTGCCGCCGCAGATCGGTGTCCTCGTCGAGCTGGACAAGCCGAACGCCGAGGTCGCCCGCGGTGTCGCCCAGCACATCGCCGCCTTCGCGCCGAAGTACCTGGCCAAGGAAGACGTGCCGGCCGAGGTCGTCGAGTCCGAGCGCCGTATCGCCGAGGAGACCACCCGCGCCGAGGGCAAGCCCGAGGCCGCGATCTCCAAGATCGTCGAGGGTCGTGTCAACGGCTTCTTCAAGGACGCGACGCTGCTCGGTCAGCCGTACGCGCTCGACCCCAAGAAGTCCGTCCAGAAGGTTCTGGACGAGGCGGGTGTCACCCTGAAGCGCTTCACGCGCATCAAGGTCGGCATCTGAGTCCGTACCGCGATCGACGCGCGACGGCCCGCGGAATCCCGCTAGGGTCGTCAGCAGTCGGCCCGGTACGCCGTCGCGCACGCGCGCGTGGCGGACGACAGCAGATCTGACGAGGAGGCCATTGCCGAGCATGGGATGCGACAGACACCCCACCGGCAGTGGCCTTCTTCGTATGTGCGACCACGTAAAAGAGGCGAGAACGTCATGACCACCAAGCCCCAGAAGACCGACGACGGCAAGGTACGCGGCCGGTTCATGTTGAAGCTGTCCGGAGAGGCCTTCTCCGGCGGCGGTGGCCTGGGCGTCGACCCCGACGTGGTGCACAAGATCGCCCGCGAGATCGCGGCCGTCGTACGGGACGGCGCGGAGGTCGCCGTCGTCATCGGCGGCGGCAACTTCTTCCGCGGCGCCGAACTCCAGCAGCGCGGCATGGACCGGGCCCGCTCCGACTACATGGGCATGCTCGGCACGGTGATGAACTGCCTCGCCCTCCAGGACTTCCTGGAGAAGGAGGGCATCGACAGCCGCGTCCAGACCGCCATCACCATGGGCCAGGTCGCCGAGCCGTACATCCCGCTGCGCGCCGTGCGCCACCTGGAGAAGGGCCGCGTGGTCATCTTCGGCGCCGGTATGGGCATGCCGTACTTCTCCACCGACACCACCGCCGCCCAGCGCGCCCTGGAGATCAACGCCGAGGCGCTGCTGATGGGCAAGAACGGCGTGGACGGGGTCTACGACTCCGACCCGAAGACGAACTCCGAGGCCGTCAAGTTCGATGCGCTCAGCTACGGCGAGGTCATCACCCAGGACCTCAAGGTCGCGGACATGACCGCCATCACGCTGTGCCGCGACAACAAGCTTCCGATCCTGGTCTTCGAGCTTCTGGCGGAGGGCAATATCGCCCGCGCCGTCAAGGGTGAGAAGATCGGCACGCTTGTGGGTGACCAAGGCAGCCAGGGCTGATGACCCTGACCGGGGGATGGACAATGTCCTGCCGGTCGGGAACCGTGCAGGAAGAAGACGCGACGCAGCCGGCCGCCGACGCCGACACAGCACAGCAGCCGGGCCTACTCAAGACACGCAGGAGCAAGTGGTGATCGAAGAGACCCTCCTCGAAGCCGAGGAGAAGATGGAGAAGGCCGTCGTGGTCGCCAAGGAGGACTTCGCCGCGATCCGTACCGGCCGTGCGCACCCGGCGATGTTCAACAAGATCGTGGCGGACTATTACGGGGCACTGACGCCGATCAACCAGCTGGCCTCGTTCTCCGTGCCGGAGCCGCGGATGGCCGTGGTGACCCCGTTCGACAAGACCGCGCTGCGCAACATCGAGCAGGCGATCCGCGACTCGGACCTCGGCGTCAACCCGAGCAACGACGGCAACATCATCCGTGTGACGTTCCCCGAGCTGACGCAGGACCGCCGCAAGGAGTACATCAAGGTCGCCAAGACCAAGGCCGAGGACTCCAAGATCTCGATCCGTTCCATCCGCCGCAAGGCCAAGGAAGCGATCGACAAGGCGATCAAGGACGGCGACATCGGCGAGGACGAGGGCCGTCGTGCGGAGAAGGAGCTCGACGACACCACGGCGAAGTACGTCGCCCAGGTGGACGAACTCCTCAAGCACAAGGAAGCGGAGCTGCTAGAGGTCTGATGAACGACTCTTCCTGGGGGGCACCGCCACAAGCCGGGTACTGGGGGCCGTCCGACCAGGGGCCTGTCCAGGGGGCTGCCCCGGCGGGTCCCACGTACGATGCGCCTGAGGCGCAGCAGACTCGCCCCATGCCCATCGTGCCCGACGAGCCCGCATACGGCGGACACCAGGATGACGACCGGGGGGCCGCTCGGCTGAGCGGCCCCTTGTTCCGCGACGAGACGCAGCAACCGCCGTACGACGTACGGCAGTCGCCGTCGTACGACCCGCGGACGCAGCCCTCTGACACGCCGCAGACGCAGCCCTACGGGGCGGTGCCGCAGAATCCGGAGCCCATGCCCGACGTCCCGCCACCGGCGCCCGCCCCGCAGAAGAAGAGCGCGGGCCGGGACCTGGGTGCGGCCATAGGGGTCGGGGTCGGACTCGGCGCGGTGATCGTCGCGTCCCTGTTCGTCGTCAAGGCCGTGTTCATCGGCGTGATAGCGGTCGCCGTCGTGGTGGGCCTGTGGGAGCTGACCTCACGGCTGACGGAGCGCAAGGGCATCAAGGCGCCCCTCGTGCCCCTCGCGGTCGGCGGTGCCGCGATGGTCGTCGCCGGTTACGTCCGGGGTCCCGAGGGCGCCTGGGTCGCCATGGCGCTCACGGCGCTCGCCGTCCTCGTATGGCGGATGACGGAACCGCCGGAGGGCTACCTCAAGGACGTCACGGCGGGTGTCTTCGCGGCGTTCTACGTGCCGTTCCTCGCCACGTTCGTCGCCCTGATGCTCACCGCCGACGACGGCGCCTGGCGGGTCCTGACGTTCCTGCTGCTGACCGTGGTCAGCGACACGGGCGCCTACGCCGTCGGCTGGCGCTTCGGCACACACAAGCTCGCCCCGCGCATCAGCCCCGGAAAGACCCGCGAGGGCCTGTTCGGGGCGGTGTCCTTCGCGATGGTGGCGGGCGCGCTGTGCATGCAGTTCCTGATCGACGACGGCAGCTGGTGGCAGGGGCTCGTCCTGGGCCTCGCGGTCGCGGCCAGCGCCACGCTGGGCGACCTCGGCGAGTCCATGATCAAGCGGGACCTCGGCATCAAGGACATGGGCACGCTGCTGCCGGGCCACGGCGGCATCATGGACCGGCTGGACTCTCTGCTGCCGACCGCTCCCGTGGTGTGGCTGTTGCTGGTGCTGTTCGTCGGATCCGGCTGAAACACGGCCTGACCTGTGGGTTTGTGCGTGAGGGGCTCGTTGTCCACAGGGCGGCGAGTCCCTCTTCGTATGTCTGCGACACTGGTAGGGCCATGCCTAAGCCCGGAGAACTCACATTCGTCGCCCCCCGCGGAGCCCAGAAGCCGCCGCGGCACCTTGCCGATCTCACGCCCGCCGAGCGCAAGGAAGCCGTCGCCGCGATCGGGGAGAAGCCGTTTCGCGCCAAGCAGCTCTCGCAGCACTACTTCGCGCGCCTCGCGCACGACCCGGCGGAGTGGACCGACATCCCCGCCGGTTCGCGCGCCAAGCTGCAGGAGGCGCTGCTTCCTGAGCTGATGACCGTCGTACGGCATCTGTCGACCGACCAGGAGACCACCCGCAAGACGCTCTGGCGGCTGTTCGACGGGACGCTCGTCGAGTCGGTGCTGATGCGGTACCCGGACCGGGTCACCATGTGCATCAGCTCGCAGGCGGGGTGTGGCATGAACTGCCCGTTCTGCGCGACCGGTCAGGCCGGCCTCGACCGCAATCTGTCGACCGGTGAGATCGTGCACCAGATCGTCGACGGGATGCGCGCGCTGCGCGACGGCGAGATTCCCGGCGGTCCTGCCCGGCTCTCGAACATCGTCTTCATGGGCATGGGCGAGCCCCTCGCCAACTACAAGAGGGTCGTCCAGTCCATCCGGGCCCTCACCGACCCCGAGCCGGACGGCCTGGGCCTCTCGCAGCGCGGGATCACCGTCTCGACGGTCGGACTGGTCCCGGCGATCCACCGGTTCTCCGACGAGGGCTTCAAGTGCCGGCTCGCGATCTCGCTGCACGCGCCCGACGACGAGCTGCGCGACACCCTGGTCCCCGTGAACACCCGGTGGAAGGTGCGCGAGGTCCTCGACGCGGGCTGGGAGTACGCGGCGAAGTCGGGGCGTCGGCTGTCCATCGAGTACGCGCTGATCCGTGACATCAACGACCAGGCGTGGCGCGGTGACCGGCTCGGCCGGCTCCTCAAGGGCAAGCCCGTGCACGTCAACCTGATCCCGCTGAACCCGACGCCGGGCTCGAAGTGGACGGCCTCCCGCCCCGAGGACGAGAAGGCGTTCGTCGAGGCCATCGCGGCCCATGGGGTGCCGGTCACCGTCCGGGACACCCGCGGCCAGGAGATCGACGGAGCGTGCGGCCAGCTCGCGGCCACCGAGCGGTAATCTTCACCCGTACCACCTGTACGTACATCTTCATATCCGACAGGGGAGCGCGCAGCGCTGAGAGTGCGGCAATCGGGCCGCAGACCCTCTGAACCTCGCCCAGGTCATTCTGGGTAGGAAGTTCGGTCATCACCGTGAACACCAAGAAGTACTGTGCTGTCCTCGTCGGCCTCGGCCTGGTCACGCTCTCCGCGTGCGGGTCGGGGTCGGACCAGGACGGCGGATCCGACTCCAAGACCGTCACCCTCGTCAGCCACGACTCGTGGGCCGTCTCGAAGAACGTCCTCAAGGACTTCGAGAAGCACTCCGGCTACACGGTCAAGGTCCTCAAGGACGGCGACGCCGGCCAGGCCGTCAACAAGGCGATCCTGACCAAGGACAACCCCCAGGGCGACGTCTTCTTCGGCGTCGACAACACCCTGCTCTCCCGTGCGCTCGACAACGGCCTCTTCCAGTCCTACGACGCGAAGGGCACCGCCACCGTCAAGCCCGCGTACCGCGTCGACGAGACCAAGCACCGGGTCACGCCCATCGACACCGGCGACATCTGTGTCAACTACGACAAGGCCTACTTCAGCAAGCACAAGCTGACCCCGCCGACCTCGTTCGCGGACCTCGTGAAGCCCGAGTACAAGAACCTCCTCGTCACCGAGAACGCGGCCACCTCCTCACCCGGCCTCGGCTTCCTGCTCGGCAGTGCGGCCCAGTACGGGGACGGGGGATGGCAGGGCTACTGGAAGAAGCTCAAGGCCAACGGCGTGAAGGTGGTCGACGGCTGGGAGCAGGCCTACGACCAGGAGTTCTCCGGCTCTGCCGGCGGCAAGAAGGCGGGCGGCGACCGGCCCCTCGTCGTCTCGTACGCCTCCTCGCCGCCCGCCGAGGTCATCTACGGCGACCCGAAGCCGACCACCGCGCCCACCGGGGTGTCGTACGGCACCTGCTTCCGGCAGACCGAGTACGCCGGCCTGCTCAGCAACGCCGAGAACACCAAGGGCGGCAAGGCCTTCATCGACTTCCTGCTCACCAAGAAGTTCCAGGAGGACATGCCGCTCAACATGTTCGTCTACCCGGTGATCGAAGGCGCCCAGGTACCGCAGGAGTTCGTGAAGTACGGCCGCCAGGCCTCGGACCCCGAGACCATGACCCCCGCGAAGATCGCAGCCAACCGGGACCAGTGGGTCAAGTCGTGGACCTCGCTCGTACTGAAGTAGCCGAAGCGGCACCGCGGCGGAACCGTAGGGGCAGCGCGACGCGGCTCGGCCTCATGGCCCTGCCTGTCGCGTTCTTCGCGGTGTTCTTCGCCTATCCCGTCGCGGCCATCGTCGGGCGCGGTCTCAAGGTGGACGGCGCCTGGCAATTGGGCCGGATCGGGGATGTCCTCGCGCAGTCCGACATCCGGCACGTCCTGTGGTTCACCACCTGGCAGGCGCTCGCCTCCACCGCGCTCACGCTGCTGATCGCGCTCCCCGGCGCGTATGTCTTCGCGCGCTTCGACTTCCCGGGAAGGGATGTACTGCGGGCCGTCGTGACGGTCCCCTTCGTGCTGCCGACGGTCGTCGTCGGTACGGCGTTCCTCGCGCTCGTCGGCCGGGGCGGACTCCTCGACGACTTGTGGGGCGTACGGCTGGACACGACCGTGTGGGCCATTCTGCTGGCGCACGTCTTCTTCAACTACGCGGTCGTCGTACGGACGGTGGGCGGCCTCTGGGCACAGCTCGACCCGCGTCAGGAGGAGGCCGCGCGGATGCTCGGCGCCTCCCGGCTCCGGGCCTGGCGGAAGGTGACGCTGCCCGCGCTCGGGCCCGCCGTGGCCGCCGCCGCGCTGATGGTCTTCCTCTTCACCTTCACCTCCTTCGGCGTGGTGCAGATCCTCGGCGGCCCGACCTTCTCGACTCTCGAAGTGGAGATCTACCGCCAGACTTCGGAAGTCTTCGACCTCTCCACGGCCGCAGTGCTCACCATCGTCCAGTTCGTCGCGGTGGGCGCGATCCTCGCCGTCCACGCCTGGACGGTACGGCGCCGGGAGACGGCCCTGCGGCTCGTGGACCCGTCGGTGACCGCACGCCGTCCGCGCGGGGCCGGCCAGTGGTCCCTGCTGGCCGGAGTGCTGGTCTCCGTCCTCCTGCTGCTTGTGCTGCCGCTCGCCGTGCTGGTCCAACGGTCGCTCGACACACCGGACTTCGGCTACTACCGGGCGCTGACCCACGACGACGGCGGCACCTTCCTGGTCCCGCCGATCGCCGCGATCGGCAACTCGCTGGAGTACGCCGCCACCGCCACCGCCATCGCCGTGGTGATCGGCGGTCTCGCCGCCGCGGCCCTGACCCGGCGCGATGCCGGGCGGCTGGTGCGGGGCTTCGACGCGCTGCTGATGCTGCCGCTGGGGGTGTCGGCGGTGACCGTCGGCTTCGGGTTCCTGATCTCGCTCGACAAACCCCCGGTGGATCTGCGGAGTTCATGGATCCTGGTGCCGCTCGCGCAGGCACTGGTCGGCGTCCCCTTCGTCGTACGGACGATGCTGCCCGTGCTGCGGGCGGTGGACGGGCGGCTGCGGGAGGCGGCGGCGGTACTCGGGGCATCGCCCTGGCGGGTATGGCGGGAGGTCGATCTGCCCCTCGTACGGCGGGCGTTGCTGATCGCCGCCGGGTTCGCGTTCGCGGTGTCGCTGGGGGAGTTCGGGGCGACCGTGTTCATCGCGCGGCCCGACAACCCGACGCTGCCGGTCGCGGTGGCCCGGCTGCTGTCCCGGCCCGGCGATCTCAACTACGGCCAGGCGATGGCCCTTTCGACGATTCTGATGGTGGTGTGCGCGGTGGCCCTGCTGGTCCTTGAGCGGCTGCGCACCGACCGGACGGGGGAGTTCTAGATGCCACCGAACCTGCTGCTCGGTCTTGAGAGCGGGACCGTACGGTTCGGCGGGCGGCCCGTGCTCGACGCCGTCGACCTGGGTGTCGCCGAGCACGAGATCGTGTGTGTGCTCGGGCCCAGCGGCAGCGGCAAGTCGACGCTGCTGCGGGCGGTGGCCGGGCTGCAACCACTGGACTCCGGGCGGGTGTTGCTCGACGGACGCGACCAGGCCGGGGTGCCCGCGCACAAGCGTGGGGTGGGTCTGATGTTCCAGGACCACCAGCTCTTCCCGCAGCGGGACGTCGCCGGCAACGTCGGCTTCGGGCTGCGCATGCACGGCGCGTCCAGACACCAACAGGAAGCCCGGGTCGGCGAGTTGCTCGACCTCGTCGGACTGCCGGGTGCCGCCCACCGTGCCGTCGCCGGGCTGTCCGGCGGTGAGCAGCAACGCGTGGCGCTCGCCCGAGCCCTCGCGCCCCGCCCCCGGCTCCTCATGCTCGACGAACCGCTCGGCCAGCTCGACCGGTCACTGCGGGAGCGGCTGGTCCTCGAACTCCGGGAACTCTTCGGCACGTTGGGCACGACCGTGCTCGCGGTCACGCACGACCAGGGCGAGGCGTTCGCGCTGGCCGACCGGGTCGTGGTGATGCGGGACGGGCGGATCGCCCAGTCCGGTACGCCACTTGAGGTCTGGCAGCGCCCCGCCGACGAGTTCGTGGCCCGTTTCCTCGGCTTCGACAACGTCGTGGGGGCCACGGTCGCCGGAGAGGCCGCCGACACCCCCTGGGGCAAGGTGCCGGTCCCCGAGGACGCCCCCCAGGGCGCCCGCACGCTCCTCGTGCGCCCCGCGGGCGTCCGCCTGGTCCCCGCCGACGAGGGCCTGCGCTGTACGGTCGCCGCCCGCACGTTCAGGGGCACCCATGTCGCCGTACAACTGCAGCCGCAGGGCGCGCCGCGGCTTGAGGCGGCGTGTGCGCTGCGGGCGGCGCCGGAGGTCGGGGACACGGTCGGGGTGGAGTTCGACGCGGCCGAGATCGTCGTACTCGGCGCACAGTGAACATGCGTGTGGCCCACCCCCACGAACCGGGCGGGCCACAACAGCAACAGCGGGTGGATCAGCGGCCGTTGGTCGCACCGCGGCGACGCATGCCGTAGTAGACGGCTCCGCCGCCCGCGACGACGAACGCGCCCGCGATACCGGCGATCATGCCGGTGTTGGAGTTGGCACCGGTCTCGGCGAGGTTCGAGCTACCGGCCGCGGGAGACGGTGCGTTGTCCGTCGTCGTAGCGGGGGCGGTGCTGCTGCTCTCCGAGGCCGACGGGGTCGGGGTGTCGGACTCGGCCGGGGTCGAGGGGGTCTCCGAGGGGGTCGGAGAGGCCTCCGTCGGAGTCGGGGTCGGGGACTCCTCGGCCTTGCATGCCTTGGACGGGGTGGTCAGATTCGGCGAGATGTTCTTGTTGAGGCCATTGGCGGCCTCGACGTGGACGCGGTACGTCGCGTTCGGCTGCCAGTCCTCGGCGAAGGAGACGGGGACGCCCTCCTTCGAGCCCTTGACCGTCTGGGCGTCGCCGATCTGCTTGGCGTCGGCACCGTTGTTCTCCAGGAACACCGTGATGGTGGCCTCGGTGCCACCGGCGTCCTTGTCGGTGACGGTGATGACACCGTTGGTGCCGTCACAGGTGGCTTCGGCGGAGAACTCGCCGATGCTGCAGGCGAGCGCGTTGCCCGCGAGTCCGAGCGCGAGCGCGGCCGAGGCGGACGCAACGCCGAGGATGCGTACGGAACGTCGAGATATGGACACGTTTGCCCTTCACGGGATGTGCAACTGCGGGGGGTTTAGGGGGAGATGAGGCAGCGTTCGAGGTGAGGCCACACCACCCCCAGGAGTCTCACTGGTCTATAAGTGCTGCGTAAGCAGTGTCAATGCATATGCGGTGTGCAGCAGTTGGCTTTACCTGCACTTTAATGAGCGAGACGTTTCAGCGCCTCCGGAGCCTCCTCGATACGGTCAACGAGGGCGATACGGCTCTCCATCGACCGTTCCCGGGCAAGTGCACACAGCAGCGGCCACGTCGGCAGCCGCTCCGTCCAGTGCTCCCGGTCCACGAGCACCATCGGCGTGGGCTCGCCGCGCGACTCGTAGTAGTTCGGCGTCGCGTTGTCGAAGATCTCCTGTACGGTCCCGGCCGCGCCCGGCAAGAACACCACACCCGCGTTCGAGCGGGCCAACAGGCCGTCCTCGCGGGTGGTGTTGGCGAAGTACTTGGCGATGTGCGAGGCGAAGGCGTTCGGCGGCTCATGACCGTAGAACCAGGTCGGGATGCCGATCGAGTGGTTGCCCTTGGGCCAGCGGGTGCGGACCTGGAAGGCGAGTTGGGCCCACTCGGTGATCGAGGGGCTGAACGACGGTGCGGCGGCCAGGAGTTCGCACGCCTCCTCCAGCATCGCGTCCTCGTACGGCGCCGCGTACGCGCCCAGGTTGGCCGCCTCCATCGCGCCGGGCCCGCCGCCGGTCGCCACCGTGCTCTACACCCTGA
>NZ_JAWOAI010000235.1:0-15029 GCF_033194735.1 Streptomyces sp. W16 | reverse complement strand
GGGCACCGGCACCCCGCTCCAGGGCGCGAGCGCGAGCGCCACGGGCGACACCGAGAGCAAGGACGAGAACAAGGGCGAGAGCCCCAAGGAGAAGAAGCAGCTCAGCAAGAAGGAGCGCAAGGCGCTCGCCAAGTACCTGCGCCAGCAGGATGAGTTGCGTGCCTTCACCGTCCGCCGCTCCTTCGAGCCCGCCTACACGCAGCTCGCCCTCAACGGCTCCGAAGGCCCCCTCGCCGACGAGCGCGTCCGGCGTGCAGTGGCCCGCGCGCTCGACCGGGAGGCGCTCGCCAAGGTCGTCCTCACCCCGCTGGGCCTGCCCGCCGTACCGGTCGGCAGCCACCTCGCGCTCGCCGGGCAGACCGCGTACGCCGACAACAGCGGCGCGCTCGGCGACCACGACACCTCGGAGGCACAGGCGCTGCTCGCCGACGCCGGCTGGGTGCCCGGCGGACCGGTCAAGGACAAGGGCGAGAAGGCGGCCGGCGCCGAGGGCAAGAAGGGCAAGAAGACCGACGACGAGTCCGAAGGCGGCTCCGACGGGCAGTACATCGTCGGCGAGGACAACAAGGACCCGCAGGACCACACCAAGAAGCACGGGCACGGCGACGAGGGCTCCAAGCACCTCGCCGACGGCAAGCAGTACGACGGCCGGAAGGTGAAGCAGGGCGGTGCGCCCGGCGCGTACGCCCCGAAGGGCACGGCCGCCCCCGCCGGCGCGAAGACCGGCACGCTCGCCAAGGACGGCAAGCCGCTGACCCTGCGCTTCGTGCTCCCCTCCGGTACCGGCTCGGAGTCGCTGAGCGCGGTCGCCGACAGCATCTCCCGGATGCTGGAGAAGGTCGGCATCCGCACCGAGATCACCAAGGTCTCCGACGACAGCTACTTCAAGGACCACATCGCGTCCGGCCAGTACGACCTCGCCCTCTACTCCTGGCCCGCGTCCGCGTTCCCCGCCACCGACGCCCGCCCGATCTTCGCCAAGCCGGTCCCCGCCGCCGACGGCTCCCTGAACGTCGAGCAGAACTACACCCGCGTCGGCACCGACCAGGTCGACCAGCTCTTCGACCAGGCCGCTTCCACCCTCGACGAGGACGAGTCCGCCGCCCTGGTCCGCAAGGCCGACGCCCGCATCTGGGCGGCGGCCGGTTCCATCCCCCTCTACCAGCGCCCCCAGCTCACCGCCGCCCGCAGGACCATCGTCAACGCGGGCTCCTTCGGCTTCCAGACCCCGGTCTACGAGGACATGGGCTTCCTGAAGAAGGGGGCGAAGATGTCGCCGAGCCCGTCGTCCGGGAGCTGATCCGGCCGGAAGCCTCAGAACTG
This sequence comes from Streptomyces sp. W16, assembly GCF_033194735.1. Classification (NCBI taxonomy): domain Bacteria; kingdom Bacillati; phylum Actinomycetota; class Actinomycetes; order Kitasatosporales; family Streptomycetaceae; genus Streptomyces; species Streptomyces sp. W16. The sequence goes on along the minus strand of NZ_JAWOAI010000235.1, from coordinate 13,706 downwards.
CCTCAACTCGCTTGCCCCGCCCGCTGTGCTCAGTCAGGGTGACACCTGCCTGATCACAGCGGGTTTTCACGAGGACAACGGGGTGGCCATGTACGGGGGAACACGAAGGATGTCGGCCGTGGGTCTCGCACTCGCGGCGCTGCTCGCCGGGGCCGTGGGGTGTTCGAGCGGGTCCGGTGACGCGGGGAAGACGAGCGACAGCGCGACGGCCGGCACCAAGGGGGCGCAGCCCGCGGTCGCCGACAAGGCGTGCGCGAACGGCACCTACACCTGGATCAACATCGAGAAGCCGACGCGGCTGCTCGGCGTCTCGGACGTGGAGACACTCGGCAAGGGCGGCGGCACGCTGAAGCACAAGGTGCGGCGACTGGCCACGGTCCGGATCGCGGTGCAGGCCGGGAGCGGTGCCCCGGCGGCGAAGGAGATCCTCACCTCCCTGGGCGAGAAGACCGGCGTGATCGACTCCGACAGCGATGTGGCGTCGTTCACGAAGGTCGGCGGCACGGGACCGGAACTGAACGACGGCAGCATGGCGCCGGAAGGGTCCGGGCGGTTCGTGCAGTACGCCGCCGTGCGGGTCGTGGAGGCGGACTTCCGTTACACCTGCCCCGGAGGCAAGGCCACCATCGGGCACGCGGAGAGCTGGACGATCCCGATCGACGGCGTCCTCGAATGCGCCGGCAGGACCGGCAACGCCACAGCTCGTGAGGCCGCCCGCCTCTCCTGCGGCCCGGACTCGGTCGCCGCGAAGGCCGCCTGAACCCACCGCTCCGCAGGGTCCGCCGGGCCCTGCGGAGGCCCCGTCCCCGTACGCCACGTACGATGGGGTAAGGCCGTGGCGTGTCCAGCCCGGCAGGGTCCGCGTAACACAGACGTACGCGCAGGCCTTCCTCACTCTCCGGGAGTACGCCGCAATATGGCCACGCGCCACGACATCCGCAACGTCGCAATCGTCGCCCACGTCGACCACGGGAAGACGACCCTCGTCGACGCCATGCTGAAGCAGGCCGGTGCCTTCGCCGCGCACGCCGCCGAGTCGCTCGACGACCGAATGATGGACTCGAACGATCTGGAGCGTGAGAAGGGCATCACGATCCTGGCCAAGAACACGGCCGTCAAGTACCACCCGAAGGATGGCAGCGATGTCATCACCATCAACATCATCGACACCCCGGGCCACGCCGACTTCGGTGGCGAGGTGGAGCGCGGTCTGTCGATGGTGGACGCGGTGGTGCTGCTCGTCGACGCCTCCGAGGGCCCGCTGCCCCAGACCCGCTTCGTGCTCCGCAAGGCGCTCCAGCAGCGCCTGCCCGTCATCCTCTGCATCAACAAGACGGACCGCCCGGACTCCCGGATCGACGAGGTCGTCAACGAGACCTACGACCTCTTCCTGGACCTGGACGCGGACGAGGAGCAGATCGAGTTCCCCATCGTCTACGCGTGTGCGCGTGACGGCGTGGCCTCGCTGACCAAGCCCGAGAACGGCACGGTCCCGCAGGACAGCGACAGCCTGGAGCCGTTCTTCACCACGATCCTGTCGCACGTCCCGGCCCCGCAGTTCGACGAGGAGGCCCCGCTCCAGGCGCACGTCACCAACCTGGACGCGGACAACTTCCTCGGCCGTATCGCGCTGCTCCGCGTCGAGCAGGGCGAGCTGCGCAAGGGCCAGACCGTCACGTGGATCAAGCGCGACGGCACCATGTCCAACGTGCGCATCACCGAGCTGCTGATGACCGAGGCGCTCACCCGCAAGCCGGCCGAGATGGCGGGCCCCGGTGACATCTGCGCCGTGGCCGGCATCCCGGACATCATGATCGGCGAGACCCTCGCCGACCCCGAGAACCCGATCGCGCTGCCGCTGATCACGGTCGACGAGCCGGCGATCTCCATGACCATCGGTACGAACACCTCGCCGCTCGTCGGCCGCGGCGGCACCGGCAAGGGCGCCTCCGCGAAGGCGGCCGTCAAGGACCGCAAGGTGACGGCCCGTCAGGTCAAGGACCGCCTGGACCGCGAGCTGATCGGTAACGTCTCGCTGCGCGTCCTCGACACCGAGCGTCCCGACGCCTGGGAGGTGCAGGGCCGCGGTGAGCTGGCGCTGGCCATCCTGGTCGAGCAGATGCGCCGCGAGGGCTTCGAGCTGACCATCGGCAAGCCGCAGGTCGTCACGCAGATCATCGACGGCAAGGTGCACGAGCCGGTCGAGCGCATGACGATCGACGTGCCCGAGGAGCACATGGGCGCGGTCACGCAGCTCATGGGTGTCCGCAAGGGCCGGATGGACAACATGTCCAACCACGGCTCGGGCTGGGTCCGCCTGGAGTTCGTCGTCCCGTCCCGCGGTCTCATCGGCTTCCGTACCGAGTTCCTGACCGGGACGCGCGGCACGGGCATCGCCCACTCCATCCACGAGGGCCACGAGCCGTGGTTCGGTGTGCTGACGACCCGTAACAACGGTTCGCTGGTCGCCGACCGCGCCGGCGCCGTCACCGCGTTCGCGATGACGAACCTCCAGGAGCGCGGTGTGCTGTTCACCGACCCCGGCACCGAGGTGTACGAGGGCATGATCGTCGGCGAGAACTCGCGCGCCGACGACATGGACGTGAACATCACCAAGGAGAAGAAGCTCACCAACATGCGCTCGGCCGCCGCCGACTCCTTCGAGGCGATCGTGCCGCCGCGCAAGCTCTCCTTGGAGCAGTCCCTGGAGTTCTGCCGCGACGACGAGTGCGTCGAGGTGACCCCGGAGTCCGTCCGTATCCGCAAGGTCGTCCTCGACCAGAAGGAGCGCGGTCGCTCCGCGAGCCGCGCCAAGCACGCCTGATACACCGGTACAGCTCAACTGAGCCCGGGCGCCCCCGACTTGGGGGTGTCCGGGCTCAGTGCGTGGGCCGGGCCACGGTGATGATCTCGGGGCTCGCGGGGGCGAGCGGGCTCCGCTCCCAGTCGCCGTACTGCTCGGCGACCGTCAGCCCGGCCTCGGCGAGGAGCCCCGACAGGGCGGCACAATCCAGGAACCGCAGGGTGGTCCGGCTGGTCAGTGGCCGCGGCCAGGGTCCGCCCTCGAAGGTCTCGGTGAACGTCACCCGGTCCCCGACCGGCGCGGGCTCGGCCTCCTGCCACACCCGTACGACACCGCCGTCCGGGCCGGTCAGCCGGCGCGCCCGGTCGGGTGTCCAGGTCTCCCAGGCGCGGGCCGCCGGGTTCCGGGTCTCGAACACGAACCGCCCGTCGGGTGCGAGCGCGTCCCGGACGGCGCGCAGTGCCACGCGCAACTCCTCGTCGTGGACGAGGACTTGGAACGCGTGCCCGGTCATCACGACGAGATCGAACTCGCCGTGCCAGGTCGTGGTCCGCAGCTCTCCGAGCACCCACTCGACACCGGGTTCCCGCCGGCGGGCCTGGACGAGCATGGCGGCGGCGGGATCGAGCCCCGTCAACCGCCCGTCATGTCCCTCGCGACGGGCCCGGTGCAGCAACTTCCCGGTACCGCAGCCGACATCGAGCACGGCCCGGGCGGACATCACCAGGTCCAGACAGAAGTCGTCCCCCGCGCCCCACGGATTCAGGCCGTCGTACAACTCGGCGAGCGACATGTCCGCGAATGACCGATCCACCACTGAGGCAGCCTGCCACACCCGCCGCACCGGGGTGGCGGGACCTCCCGCATTCTTGACGGGTTCTCAACTGCTCAGGAGGTGGCGGGTGTTGTTGCATCACGTCGAGTTGTGGGTCGCGGACCTGGGGCGGGCGGCACCGCAGTGGGAGTGGCTCCTGGAGCGCCTCGGCTGCGAGCCGTACCAGAACTGGCCGGCGGGGCGGAGCTGGCGCATGGGGGAGACGTACGTCGTGATCGAGCAGTCACCGGCGCTGCGCCCGGCCACCGCCCACGACCGGATGCGACCGGGACTGAACCACCTGGCCTTCCATGTCCGCGGTGGCCGCGCCGAACTGGACGCTCTGGTAGAGGAGGGCCCCCGGCATGGCTGGACTTCGATGTTCCCGGACCGGTATCCGCATGCGGGTGGTCCGGATCACTGTGCCGCCTATCTGGAGAACGCGGACGGTTTCGAGGTCGAGTTGGTGGTGGGCGGAATGTGAAGCGCAGGGTTTGGCCGAACACAGGGTTATCCCTTGTCCTGGTCAGGAATCCGCACAGGCCGACCGATTCCCACTACTCTGCCGTTGGCGTGATCCTGTCCATGCCCTGTCGGGTGCCGTTGCAGGCCTCCGGCGTGCGGGTGTGTTGATTGCACAGCGGTCGCTGAACCGCAACTGGATTTTCACGCGCCCCGCGTTCGGCATGCGGACATTCAAGCCCGATAGGTGTGTAACAAGTCCGTTTCGCAGGGATCTTTCACCAAACCCTTTGTCCGGATTTTGGAAGATGTACGCGTCAGGTGTGATCGAACCGAGACCTTGTGAATATGGTTCGGTCCCGCCTCATGGCAGATAGTTAGGCGCGTAGAGCTCGGATCACGGGTCACTCGCTGTAGGCGGCGACTCATCGAGCGCGGGGAGCACTTGACCATTTCAGGCACCGGTGACGGTGATGTGTCATGCGCTCTCCCAGGTGATGAACCATTGGACTCATGAGGAGGAGCCCCCATGCGTGGTGCCAAGAGCGCCAAGTGGGTTGCGATAGCCGCAGTTGTGGCGCTGGGCGCAACGGCCTGTGGCGGCGGCGGTGACGACAACAGTTCCGGCGGCAGCAAGGGCAACGGCGTCGTCTCGGTGGAGATCGGCGAACCGCAGAACAGCCTGGTTCCCACCAACACGTACGAGACCGAGGGCGGCCAGGTCATCAACGCCCTCTTCACGGGGCTGACCAAGCTTGACGCCGACAACAAGGTCGTCAACGCCATGGCGGACTCGATCGAGTCCAAGGACAACAAGGTCTGGACGATCAAGCTGAAGTCTGGCTACACCTTCCACAACGGGGAGAAGGTGACCGCCCAGTCCTTCGCCGACGCGTGGAACTACGGCGCGAACCAGACCAACGCCCAGCAGACCAACCCGCTGTTCAGCCACATCGCGGGCTACGCGGACCTCAACCCGGGCGAGGGCAAGAAGCCCACGACCGACAAGCTGTCCGGTCTGAAGGTCGTCGACGACAGCACGCTGCAGGTCACCCTGAGCGGCGCGTTCTCGGCGTTCCCGTCGCAGCTCTCCTTCACCGCCTTCGTGCCGCTGCCCAAGGCGTTCTTCAAGGACCCGAAGGCCTTCGGCGAGGCCCCGATCGGCAACGGCCCGTTCAAGATGAGCGGTACGTTCAAGCACAACCAGGAAATTGACACCGTCAAGTACGACAAGTACCCGGACGCCTCGAAGATCGAGGTCAAGGGTGTCAATTTCAAGATCTACTCGAACCAGGACACGGCCTACAAGGACCTCGTCGCCGGCAACCTCGACAGCCTGCTGACGATCCCGACCTCGGGTCTGCCGACGTACCACAAGGACCTGGACGGCCGTTACATCGACGAGGCCGACTCGGCCGTCGGTTACATCGGCTTCCCGATCAAGTACAACAAGGCCTTCCAGAACGCGGACCTCCGCAAGGCCATCTCGATGTCGATCGACCGCGCGACGATCTCGTCGAAGATCTTCCTCGGCGCCCGTACGCCCGCGGACGACTACATCAGCCCGATCATCGACGGCTACCGCAAGGGCGCCTGTGGTGAGGCCTGCACGTACAACCCGACCAAGGCCAAGGAGCTCTACAAGAAGAGCGGCGGCCTGCCGGGCAACACGCTGGAGATCGGCTACAACGCGGACGGCGGCCACAAGGAGTGGGTCGAGGCCGCGTCGAACGAGATCCAGCAGGCTCTCGGCATCAAGGTGACGGCCAAGCCGTTCGAGCAGTTCCAGACCATCCTGAACGACCTGGACGCCAAGAAGTACCAGGGCGCGTTCCGTATGGCGTGGAGCATGGACTACCCGGACATGGAGGACTACCTCCGTCCGATCTTCTCGAAGGACGCCATCACCACCGGCTCCAACTACTCCGGCTACACGAACGACGCGTTCGAGAAGCTCCTCGTCGAGGGCGACCAGGCCCCGACGCACGAGGACGCCATCAAGAAGTACCAGGCGGCGGACGACATCCTGCTCAAGGACCTGCCGTACATCCCGGTGTACTTCTACACGATGAACGCCGGCTTCAGCGACAAGATCAAGTCGATGAAGGTCGCCGGTCACCAGATCCTGTGGGACACGGTCAAGCTCAGCTGACCTGGTTCGAGCAGTTCTGACACAGCAGTACGGGGTGAGCAGGGGGAGGAATAGCCTTCCCCTGCTCACTCTTGCTGCCGTCTCCCGTCCGACCGTGCCCTCCCCCCGGCCGCGGTCGGGTCGAGCACCCCCCTCTGGAGCACCCATGGGCCGATACGTCGCGCGCCGTCTCCTACAGGTGATCCCTGTGGTGATAGGCGTCACGTTCATCATTTTCTGCCTGGTCTTCGCTCTGCCCGGCGATCCGATCCAGGCACTGGCCGGCGACAAGCGCGCCGACCCCAACATCGCGGCGATCCTCCGCGCGCACTACCACCTCAACGAGCCGCTGTACCAGCAGTACTGGCACTACATCAGCGGTGTCGTCACCGGTGACCTCGGTGAGACGTACAACGGGCGGGCCATCTCCGACATCGTCTCCGAGCGGTTCCCCGTCACGGTGAAGCTGGGCCTGACGTCCTTCGCGCTCGAAGCCGTGATCGGCATCGTCGCCGGTATCTTCTCCGCCCTGAAAAAGGGCAAGTTCATCGACAACGTCGTGCTGATCTCGACGCTGGTCCTGATCTCGATCCCGGTCTTCGTGCTCGGCTCCGTGCTGCAGCTGGAGTTCGGTGTGAACCTCAAGATCACACCGGTCGCCGGCATCGAACACGGCTGGCCGCAGAGCTACATCCTTCCGTCCGTCGTACTCGCCTCGACGTCGATGGCGTACATCGCCCGACTCGTCCGGACGAGCATGATGGAGTCGGTCCGTGCCGACTACGTCCGTACGGCGATCGCCAAGGGCCTTCCGACGCGGCGGGTCATCGGCGTGCACGCGATGCGCAACTCCCTGATCCCGGTCGTCACCTTCCTGGGCTTCGACCTGGGCGCGCTCATGGGCGGCGCCATCATCACCGAGCGCGTGTTCAACATGCCCGGCATCGGCGGTCAGTTGGCCCAGTCCGTCTATCTGCGTGAGCGGCCCGTCGTGGTCGGTCTGGTGACCCTCCTGGTACTGATCTACCTGGTCGCCAACCTCCTCGTAGACCTGCTGTATGCCGTGCTCGACCCGAGGATCCGTTATGAGTGAGAAGACGATAGAAAGGCCCACCACCGACGAGGCCGCCATCGCCAAGGAGATCGAGGCGGAGGAGAAGGCGGCGGCCCGGCAGGCGAGCCTGCTGCGGGACGGCTGGGCGGACCTGCGCAAGCGGCCCATGTTCATCGTGACCTCGTTGATCATCCTGATCCTGCTCGCGCTGGCGATCGCACCCAGTTTGTTCACGGCACGCTCCCCGTTCTCCGACGGCTTCTGCCAGCTGCAGAACTCGATGACCGGGCCCTCGTCCGGGCACCTTTTCGGCTACGACGTGCAGGGCTGCGACATCTACACGCGGACCGTCTACGGCACCCGCAACTCGGTCGTCGTCGGTGTCGTGACCACCACCGCCACCACGCTCATCGGCGGCCTGGTGGGCATGCTCGCCGGTCTCATCGGCGGCTGGGCCGACGCGCTGCTGTCCCGCATCACCGAGGTGTTCGCGGGTCTGCCGCTGATCATCGGCGGTCTGCTGATCATGTCCATCTGGGGCGGCGGCGACGTCTGGTCGGTGTCGTTCATCATGGCGATCCTCGGCTGGCCGCAGGTCTACCGGATCATGCGCGGCGAGGTCATCGCCAACAAGTACAACGACTACGTGACGGCCGCCCGGGCCCTGGGCGCGGGCTCCTGGCGAATAGCGTTCCGGCACATCCTGCCCAACACGCTCGCCCCCGTCATCGTCATCACCACCATGAACCTCGGTGTGTACATCAGCGCCGAGGCCGCCCTGTCCTACCTGGGCATCGGCATCCAGTACCCGAACATCTCCTGGGGCGTGATGATCAGTGACGCCCAGGACCGCTTCCTGACCTCGCCGCACGCGCTGATGTTCCCGGCCGGTGCCCTGAGCATCACGGTCCTGGCCTTCATCATGCTGGGCGACGTGGTTCGCGACGCCTTCGATCCCAAGATGCGCTGAGGGAGGCGTACGTGACCATCATCGACCCGACGGACGCCGTTCCGGCCCAGCGCCCCGGCGACCACGAGAACACCGGCCCACTGCTCGAAGTGCGCGATCTGCACGTCGAGTTCCAGACCCGCGAGGGTGTGGTCAAGGCCGTCAACGGCGTCAACTACACCGTGAACTCCGGAGAGACGCTCGCCGTGCTCGGCGAGTCCGGCTCCGGCAAGTCCGTGACCGCGCAGGCGATCATGGGCATCCTGGACATGCCGCCCGCCCGTATCCCGCAGGGCGAGATCCGTTTCTACGGCCAGGACATGCTGACCATGGGCGCCGAGGAGCGGCGCAAGCTGCGCGGCGCCCGGATCGCGATGATCTTCCAGGACGCGCTCTCCTCGCTCAACCCCGTGCTCAGCGTGGGGTTCCAGCTCGGCGAGATGTTCCGGGTGCACCAGGGCATGTCCCGCAAGGAGGCCAAGGCCAAGTCCATCGAGCTGATGGACCGGGTGAAGATCCCGGCCGCCGCGGCGCGGGTGAACGACTACCCGCACCAGTTCTCCGGCGGTATGCGCCAGCGCATCATGATCGCCATGGCGCTCTCCCTTGAGCCGGACCTGATCATCGCCGACGAGCCGACCACGGCTCTCGACGTGACGGTGCAGGCCCAGGTCATGGACCTGCTCGCGGAGTTGCAGCGCGAGTTCCGGATGGGGCTCATCCTCATCACCCACGACCTCGGTGTGGTCGCGGACGTCGCCGACAAGATCGCGGTGATGTACGCGGGCCGCATCGTGGAGACGGCACCGGTGCACGAGCTGTACAAGCGCCCGGCGCACCCCTACACCCGGGGTCTGCTGGACTCCATCCCGCGCTTGGACCAGAAGGGCCAGGAGCTCTACGCGATCCAGGGCCTGCCGCCCAACCTGCTGAAGGTACCGGCCGGTTGTGCCTTCAACCCGCGCTGCGACAGGGCGCAGGACATCTGCCGTACGGAGTTCCCGCCGCTGGTCCCGGTGACCGAGGCGGACGGCACGGAACTGCCCGGCCGCGCCAGCGCGTGCCACTTCTGGAAGGAGACGATCCATGGCTGACCCGACCAAGGCCGACGAGCCCCAGGACGCGATGCCCAATGTCTCCGAGGTCGAGGTGGCCGAGGTGCACTCGGAGGAGGAGGCGGTCGCCGCCCTCGACGCGAACGTCGAGCGGGGCGAGCCGATCCTCCAGGTGCGCAACCTCGTCAAACACTTCCCGCTGACCCAGGGGATCGTGATCAAACGCCAGATCGGCGCGGTGAAAGCCGTCGACGGCATCTCCTTCGACCTGCACCAGGGCGAGACCCTGGGCATCGTGGGCGAGTCCGGCTGCGGCAAGTCGACGGTCGCCAAGCTCCTCATGAGCCTGGAGACGGCGACGGCCGGCGAGGTCTTCTACAAGGGCCAGGACATCACCCGGCTGTCCGGCAGGGCTCTCAAGGCCGTCCGCCGGAACATCCAGATGATCTTCCAGGACCCGTACACCTCGCTCAACCCCCGTATGACGGTGGGCGACATCATCGGTGAGCCCTTCGACATCCACCCCGAGGTGGCACCGAAAGGAGACCGTCGCCGCAAGGTGAAGGACCTCCTGGACGTCGTGGGACTCAACCCGGAGTACATCAACCGCTACCCGCACCAGTTCTCGGGCGGTCAGCGCCAGCGCATCGGCATCGCCCGCGGCCTCGCGCTCAACCCCGAGATCATCATCTGCGACGAGCCGGTCTCCGCGCTCGACGTGTCGGTGCAGGCACAGGTCATCAACCTGATGGCGCGACTGCAGGACGAGTTCAACCTGTCCTACATCTTCATCGCGCACGACCTGTCCATCGTCCGGCACATCTCGGACCGCGTGGGCGTGATGTACCTCGGCAAGATGGCCGAGGTCGGCACCGACGAGCAGATCTACGAGTTCCCGACGCACCCCTACACCCAGGCGCTGCTGTCGGCGGTCCCCGTGCCGGACCCGGAGGCCCGCGAGCACCGTGACCGGATCATCCTCACCGGTGACGTGCCCTCCCCGGCCAACCCGCCGTCCGGCTGCCGCTTCCGCACCCGCTGCTGGAAGGCTCAGGACAAGTGCGCCCAGGAGGAGCCGCTGCTGGCGATCCCGGAGCGCTTCAAGGACTCGGACACTCCGGCGGCCCACGAGTCGGCGTGCCACTTCGCCGAGGTCAAGGACGTGGTCCACGCGGCCTGATCCGTATGGCAGTCACTGGTTCCCGGCACCGCACGACGGTGCCGGGAACCGGCCTTTTCATACGGCTCATACGGCTCATACGGCGGGGTCCGGCACCCGCGCCCAGTGACAGGCCACCTGCGCGTCCCCGCCGCCGCCCAGCACCTCCAGGTCCTCGGTCCGGCACCGGTGAGCGACGCCCGCCCGCTCCGCCTCCCCGCTCGCCAGGACCTGACAGCGCACCCGGAACCGGCAGCCGCTCGGGATACGGGACGGGTTCGGGGGCTCGCCGGACAGCACCACGGGATCGCCCGGCGCCTCGGGCAGCACGGACAACAACGCCTGGGTGTACGGGTGCTGAGGAGCCGTCAGCACCTTCTCGGCGTCTCCCGTCTCCACGATCCGGCCCAGGTACATCACCGCGACCCGGTCGGCGATGTTCCACGCCAGCCCCAGGTCATGGGTCACCACCAGGGCGGCCAGGCCGAGTTCGGTGCGCAGCCGCAGTAGCAGGGCCAGGATCTCACCGCGCACGGAGGCGTCAAGCGAGGCCACCGGCTCGTCGGCGACGAGGAGTTCGGGTTCCAGGACGAGCGCACCGGCGATCACCACGCGTTGCCGCTGCCCGCCGGACAGTTCGTGCGGATAACGCAGGAAGAACCGCTCGGGCGGCCGTAGTCCGGCCCGGGACAGGGCCTGAGCGACCGTCGCCCGTTCGTCGCCGCCGCTGCCATGGATCCGAAGCCCCTCGGCCACCGCGTCGTACACCGTGTGCCGTGGATTGAGCGACCCGCTCGGATCCTGGAGGACGAGCTGCACCCGGCGGCGATAGGCCTTGAGGGCCCGTGAGGAGTACTGGAGGGGCTCTCCGTCGAAGGTGACCCGCCCTCCGGTCGGCGGCACCAGGCCGAGCAGCGAGCGGGCCAGCGTCGTCTTCCCGCACCCGGACTCACCGACGAGGGCGACGACTTCGCCCGGCCGGATGTCGAGGTCGACCCCGTCCACGGCCCGGGCGGGCGCGCCGCCACGCCGCCCGGGAAAGGCCACGCGCAGTCCCTGCGCGCTGAGCAGGGGCGCCGGTGTCGTCATCGTCATGGCGCACTCCTCGTGTCGCCGGCCGGGGTGGCTGGACCCCGGGTGTTGTCGGTGGTGGGGCTGGGGCCGGTGGGTTCGGCTCGGTCCACGGCCGGACCGGAGCTGGTTTCGGTTCGGTGGGTGGTCGGCTCGGGTTCGGTGGTCCCGGTCAGGTCCACGGCCGGACCGGAGCCGGATCTCTCCGCGTCTTCCGCCCGCCCCGCGGCCCGACCGGGCAGTGCGCCCCCGGCCGGCTCGGTGGACTCGCCCGGCCCGGCTGCTGTCCCGGAGCCGGCGCCTCTCTCCGGCAGACCAGCAGTCGGCACCGGCCTGGTGGGCTCGGCCGACTCAGCCGACTCGGCCGCTGTTCCGGTACTGACGGTCCTCTCCGGCGCACCAGCAGTCGGCACCGGCCCGGTTGCTGTCCCGGTGCCCCTCTCCGGCACGCCAACAGTCGGCTCCGGAACTGCGACAGCCCCCACCGGCACATGAACGCAGGCCGCCCGCCGCCCCCGACCGGCCTCCCGCAGGAACTGGTCCTCGGTCGTGCAAGCCTCCAACGCCTCCGCGCAGCGCGGATGGAACGCGCAGCCGGACGGCAGGTCCGCGGGGTCGGGAGGGTCGCCGGGCAGGCCGCGTGGGGCGAAGCGGGAGGCCGGGTCGCCGATGTGCGGGAAGGATGCCGACAGGGCCTTGCCGTAGGGGTGGAGGGCGTTCTCGTAGACCTGTCGGGCGGGGCCCTCCTCGATCACGCGGCCCGCGTACATCACGACGAGGCGGTCGCAGCTGTCGGCGAGGACCGCGAGGTCGTGGCTGATCATGATCAGGCCCACGTCCTGGTCGGTGACGAGGCGTTGGATCAGGCCGAGGATCTGGGCCTGGATCATCACGTCGAGTGCCGTGGTCGGCTCGTCGGCGATGATCAGCTGCGGGTCGCAGGCGAGCGCCATGGCGATCATGACGCGTTGCCGCTGGCCGCCGGAGAGCTCGTGCGGGTACGCGGTCGCGCGGGCCGCCGGCAGTCCGGCCTGTTCCAGCAGTTCCCCGGCACGGCGCTTGGCCTGCGCCACGGTCGCCCCCTGGTGCAACAGCACCGGTTCCGCGATCTGGTCGCCGATGCGGTGCACGGGGTTGAGGGAGTGCATGGCGCCCTGGAAGACGATCGAGGCACCGGCCCAGCGGACCGCCCGCACCCGCCCCCACCGCATCGTCAGCACGTCCTCGCCGTTCAGCAGGATCTCCCCGGAGACTCGCGTCCCCGGCGGCAGCAGCCGTAGCAGCGCCAGCGCCAGGGTGGACTTGCCGGAGCCCGACTCGCCTGCCACGCCCACTTTCTGACCCGCCGTCAGGGACAGGTCGACGCCCCGCACCGCGGCGACACCGCCCGGGTACGTCACTTCGAGGTTCCGGACCTCCAGGAGGGTCAACCCGCCACCCCCAGCCGGGGGTTGAGGACGGACTCCACCGCGCGCCCGCACAGCGTGAACGCCAGCGCGACCACGGCGATCGCGATGCCCGGCGGCACCAGATACCACCAGTCGCCGGCACTGACCGCGCCCGCCTCCCGGGCGTCCTGGAGCAGTCCGCCCCACGACACCACCGTCGGATCCCCGAGCCCCAGGAAGGCGAGGGTCGCCTCGGTGAGGATGGCGGTCGAGACCATCAGGGTCGTCTGGGCCAGGATCAGAGGCATCACGTTGGGCAGGACGTGCCGGGACATCACGTGCCAGTGGCCGCCGCCGAGCGCCCGAGCCCGTTCGATGTACGGCCGTGACTCCACCGCCAGCGTCTGCGCCCGCACCAGCCGGGCCGTGGTCGGCCAGGTCGTCACGCCGATCGCCAGGATCACCGTCCCGAGAGAGCGGGACATGACGGTGGCCAGCGCGATGGCGAGCACTAGTGTCGGCATGACCAGGAACCAGTCGGTGATCCGCATCAGCACCGTCCCGTACGCCCCGCGGAAGTGCCCGGCCGCGATCCCGACCACCGCGCCGATCGCCACGGACAGCACCGCCGCGAGCAGCCCGACGAGCAGCGAGACCCGCGCGCCCCAGACGACGAGCCCCAGCAGGTTCCGGCCGAACTGGTCGGTGCCCAGCGGGAATTGGGTGCTCGGGCTCTCCAGCGGGCCGCCCGGAGCGTCGGTCACGCTCGACACGTCGGAGCCGACCGTCAGCGGCGCGGTGAGCGCGACCAGTGCGAACA
>NZ_JAWOAI010000234.1:0-15037 GCF_033194735.1 Streptomyces sp. W16 | reverse complement strand
CGAGCAGATGCCGCCGCGGGCCGGGTCCGGCGCCTACGCGCTCGCCGAACTCGACGCCGCCGTCCAGCAGGCCGCCGCCGCCCGCGGACTGCTGCTGGCCGCCCTGAACGTGCCGACGACCACCCAGACGGTCACCAACCCCATCACCGGCCTCTCCGTCACCGAGACCACCTCCACGGGCGCCCAGACCAAACAGCGCGACGCCCTCAGCGCCGCCGCCCAGCAGGCCCGGCTGCGCTCCGACGCCGCCCTCGCCGACTTCCGCGAGACCGCGACGAAGACGGCCGTCGCCGGCTACGACTCCACGGTCACCGGACCCGAGGTCAACTCCGCCGAGAAGTACCTCGCCTCCCTCACCGACCAACCCAAGCTCTCCGACAGCGAGTTGGACACCAGCACCAAGAAGCTCGACGCGGCGCTCTCGGCCCGGGTCGACCTGATGCGCGGCGAGGAGTCCGCCCTCTACGAGCACCGCTCCAAGGACCTCGCCCAGCTGCGCGACGACGACGTCACCGCGCTGGAGCTGCGCGTCGCGATCCTCGGCGCCCTCATGCTGCTCGCCGTCGGCATCGCCACCGCCATGGCCCGCACCCTCACCCGCCCGCTGTCGGTGCTGCGCCGCGGCTCGGCACGGCTGGCCGGCGCCGAGGACCCGGCGGCCGAGGAAGCCATCAAGTTCACCGGCCGCAACGACGAGTTCGCCCAGGTCGTCAACTCGGTCAACTCCCTGCACGCGCACGCCGTCGCCCTCCACGAGCGCATCGCCACCCTGGAGGCCGACCGCAAGCACCTGGTCGGCCAGCGCCAGAAGATGGCCGACGCCCGTGAGGAACTCCGCGCCGAAGTCACCGACTCCACCGACCAGTTGGAGCGCCTGCGCACCAGCATCGGCGGCACCTTCGTCAACCTCGCGCTGCGCACCCTCGGCCTCGTGGAGCGCCAGCTCTCCGTCATCGAGGGCCTGGAGGAGCGCGAGCAGGATCCCGACCGCCTCTCCACCCTCTTCAAGCTCGACCACTTCGCCACGGTCATGCGCCGGCACAGCGAGAACCTCCTCGTCCTCGCCGGCACCGAACACGTCCAGCAGCACGCGGGCCCGGTCCCGCTCGTCGACGTCGTCCGGGCGGCCGTCAGCGAGATCGAACGCTACGAACGCGTCCGCATCTCCGCGCTCCCGCCACACGCCTACGTGGCCGGCTTCGCCGCCGACGACCTGAGCCACCTGCTCGCCGAGCTGATGGAGAACGCCACCTCGTTCTCCCCGCCGGACGCCCCCGTCGAGATCTCCGGCTGGCTCCTGGAGAACGGCGAGGTGATGCTCTCCGTCCAGGACGAGGGCATCGGCATGACCGACGACCGCATGACCCGCCTCAACACCCGCCTCACCGAGTTCGACCCGGACTCCCCCTACGACCAGGAGGGCGAGGAGGGCCTCGGCCTCGGCCTGTACGTCGTGGCCCGCCTGGCCCACCGGCACGGCGTCCGCGTCCAGCTCCGCGACCAGAAGCAGGGCGGCATCGCGGCGGTCGTCGTCCTGCCGAGCCCGCTGCTCGCGGCGGCCCCGATGTCGGCCGTACCGACGTCCTCGCCGGCGGCGGGGACCACGCACTCCTACTCGCTCCCGGGTGCCGCGGCCGAGGTCAACTCCAACGTCCTGCACGGCCGTTCGAAGCCGGACGAGGACCCGCTGGTCGCCCTCGCGGAGAAGGCGGTACGGGAGACCCCGGAGACCCCGGCCGAGACGACGATGGAACTCCTGCTGCCGCTGGCAACGGAGGCGCCTGCAGCCGCCGACGGCGAAGGCGCCCCACAGGGGCCACTCGCACCCGACAACGAAAGCCGCACGGGCGGTGCGGGCGGGAGCGAATACCGGGCCGATGGCGAAGCCGAGGCCGAGCACACCCGCGCCGACGACGGCCCAGTCACCGACAAGGGCCTCCCCAAGCGCACCCCAAAGATCACCCAACCCGCACAGGCCCCGCGCCAGCGGACCGGCACCGTGGACGCCGAAGCCCTGCGCCGCAGACTGGGCGGCTTCCGCGCCGGAGCCTCCGCCGGCTACCGGGACGTAGAAGCGGAGATCGCCGAACGGACCGGCCAGAACCCGGTCCCCGCACCACGCGGCGCGACCGCACCATCCGAAGAAGCCACGGGGGGCACCGTCGAGGAGGCAAGCAGTTGACCGCGCCCAGTACCTTCGGACTGAGCAGT
Organism: Streptomyces sp. W16; assembly: GCF_033194735.1. NCBI lineage: Bacteria > Bacillati > Actinomycetota > Actinomycetes > Kitasatosporales > Streptomycetaceae > Streptomyces > Streptomyces sp. W16. The sequence continues at coordinate 12,826 of NZ_JAWOAI010000234.1, read as the reverse complement.
GAAGCCCGCAACCTGCACTGGCTGCTGAGCAACCTGGTCGAGGAAGTGTCCGGCATCCAGTCGGTCGCGGTCGTCTCCTCCGACGGCCTGCTGCTCCTCTCCTCCGACCCGGACCGGAACGAGCAGGCCAGAGAGTCCCTGGAAACCAGGCGCACCAGTCCGCGCGGCTCCTCCGCCGACCTCGCCACCATCGTCTCCGGCATCGGCAGCCTCACCATCGGCGCCGCCAAGCTGATGGACTCGGGACCGGTGAAGCACACCATGGTCGCGATGGAGGAGGGCAGCCTGTTCGTGATGTCGATCAGCGACGGTTCGCTGCTCGGTGTGCACGGCTCCGCGGACTGCGACATGAGCGTCGTGTCGTACCACATGGCGCTCTTCGTCGGCCGCGCCGGCCATGTGCTGACCCCCGAACTCCGCAGCGAGCTGCGGAAATCCCTCGAAGACGCGTCCGCGGAGAGTGCCCGATGACCGGCGGCGGCAGCGGCAGTACGCCGAACAAGCTCCCCGTGCGCGGCGGCGACCGCAAGCCCGCCCGGGTGCGCCCCTACTCGCTCACCGGCGGCCGTACCCGCTTCGGCCATGTCCTCCTGGTGGAGACCTTCGTGGCAGCGCTCGAAGCCCCGGAGGAACGCAAGGAGTTGACGAACGGCTCGCTCAACACCCGGGTCATGCCGGAGATGCGCGCCATCGTCGAACTCTGCCGCCGTATGCGCACGGTGGCCGAGATCGCCGCGCTGCTGAAGATGCCGCTCGGTGTGGTCCGCGTGCTCCTGAGCGATCTCGCGGACCAGGGAAAGATCCGTGTGTACGGAACCGGGACCGGTCACGGCCCGGGCCGTCCTGACCGCGCTCTGCTGGAAAGGGTGCTGAGTGGACTCCGTCGTCTCTGACGCCGCCGCCTACGGCGTCTCCCCGCTCCTCGACGACGAGGAGCAGCCGCGGGCCTGGCAGTTGGACCGCACCCGCGCGCCGGTCGCCACGAAGATCGTGGTGGCCGGTGGTTTCGGCGCCGGCAAGACCACCATGGTCGGCGCCGTCTCCGAGATCCAGCCCCTCCAGACGGAGGCGCTGATGACCGAGGCCGGCGAGGACACCGACGACCTCACGGGCACCCCGGAGAAGACGACCACCACGGTCGCCATGGACTACGGCCGCCTCACCCTCGACGACGACCTGGTGCTCTACCTGTTCGGTACGCCGGGCCAGCAGCGGTTCTGGTTCATGTGGGACGACCTGGTGCGCGGCGCGATCGGCGCCGTCGTACTGGCCGACACCCGCCGCCTCAAGGACTGCTTCCCCGCGCTGGACTACTTCGAGAGCTGCGGTCTCCCGTACGTCGTCGCGGTCAACCACTTCGCCGGCAGCGAGCGGTTCGATCCGGAGGATGTGCGGGAGGCATTGACGATTCCCCCGCACATACCTGTAATGATCATGGATGCGCGGCGGCGGATTTCGGCCATCGAGACCCTGCTCGCGCTCGTCGCCCACGCGCTGGAAGTCACCCCCGAGTAGTCCCCGAGCAGTCCTCGACCACGATCGGTCGCGACCAAGGAGCCACCACCCGTATGCGGAAGATACTCGTCGTCGGAGCCGGTCAGTCCGGGCTCCAACTCGCCCTCGGACTCCAGTCGCACGGGTACGAGGTCACCCTGATGTCCAACCGGACGGCGGACGAGATCCGCACCGGACGGGTCATGTCGACGCAGTGCATGTTCACCACGGCACTGCAGCACGAGCGCGATCTCCAGCTGAACTTCTGGGAGTCCCAGGCCCCGAAGATCGAGGGACTCGGCGTCTCGGTCGCCGCCCCCGGCTCGCACGACCCGGGGCCGACACAGCGCGCGATCGACTGGGTGGGCAAGCTCGACGGGTACGCGCAGTCGGTCGACCAGCGGGTCAAGATGGCCGGCTGGATGGAGACGTTCGCCCAGCGCGGCGGCCAACTGGTCATCCACGGCGCGGCAGTCGGCGACCTCGACTACTTCTCCCGTACGTACGACCTCGTCCTCGTCTCGGCGGGCAAGGGCGAGCTGGTCTCGATGTTCGCCCGCGACCCGGAGCGCTCCCCGTACACCGAGCCGCAGCGCGCGCTCGCGGTCTCCTACGTCCACGGTCTGGGCCCGCGTCCGGAGCACCCGGAGTACGACGCGGTCCGCTGCAACCTGGTGCCGGGCGTCGGCGAGTTGTTCGTCATGCCGACGCTCACCACGTCCGGGCGCGCGGACATACTGTTCTGGGAGGGCATACCCGGCGGGCCGTTGGACGTCTTCAACGGCGTGAAGGACCCGGTCGAACACCTCTCCCTCACCCTGCAACTCATGGAGAAGTTCACGCCGTGGGAGTACGAGCGGGCGCGTGGTGTCGAACTGACCGATGCGGGTGGGACGTTGGCCGGGCGTTACGCGCCCACGGTCCGCAATCCGGTGGGGCAGTTGCCGGGGGGTGGCCTGGTGTTGGGTGTCGCGGACGTCGTCGTCGCCAACGACCCGATCACCGGGCAGGGCTCCAACTCCGCGGCCAAGTGCGCCGCTTCGTATCTCGCGTCGATCCTCGAACACGGGGAGAAGGAGTTCGACGGGGACTGGATGTCTACGACGTTCGAGCGGTACTGGGAGACTGCGCAGCATGTCACCAAGTGGACCAACGCGATGCTTGGTCCGCCGCCGGAGCATATTCTCAACCTCATTGGTGCGGCTGGGCAGTTGCAGCCGGTGGCGAATCGGTTCGCCAACGGGTTCGACGACCCGGCGGACTTCGAGAACTTCTTCTATGAGCCCGAGAAGACGGGGGCGTACCTGGCTTCTGTGACGGCCTAGGCTGCGGGTTCGTCGTGGCTGGGCGCGCAGTTCCCCGCGCCCCTAGGTGGGCTGGTCTGGGCGTACTGCTCCAAGGATCGGGTAGCTTGCGATCGGTGACACCTGGACGTTCTCGCCCGTGCGCGGGGCCTGGACGATCTTTCCGTCGCCCAAATACATTGCCACGTGTGTCGCCTTGGGGAAGTAGATCACCAAGTCGCCCGGGCGCAGCTCCTTCAGTGGGACTTTGGGGAGTTGCGCCCACTGCTCTTCACTCGTCCTCGGGATCGACGTGCCCGCGTGGCCCCACGCCTCCGACGTCAGGCCCGAGCAGTCGTACGTCTTCGGGCCCTCCGCGCCCCACTCGTACGGCTTGCCGATCTGCTGTACGGCGTAGCGCAACGCCCGGTCTCCCGCACGTGAGGGCTCGCGGCTGTCGTCGCCCAGCGCACCTGAAGTGACCAGCTTCTGCTGGGCCTTGTCGACGTCGGTCTTCTCGAAGGCGGCGAGGGCGGTGAGTTGGTCGGGGGTGAGGGCGGTGAGGAGCTGCTCGACGTCGGCCAGTCGCTTCCGTACGTCGTCGCGGTCCTTCTTCTGCCGTGCGGCCAGGGTGAGTTGGGTGTCCAGGGCCTTGCGGGCCGCGCGGGCCAGGCCGTCGTTCTTCTTCTCGCTGCCGACCAGCCGGCCCACCGTCTCGGCCCGCTCCCGCGCCAACTGCCCGATGACATGCCCCTCGTCGAGCGCGTGCTGCGGATCGCGGGCGAGCAGGAGGCGTACGTACGGCGAGAGGGCGGTGCTGTTCTGGTACTGCTGGCGGGCCAGCCGGCCGGCGGCGCCACGGCTGTCGTGCAGGGTCAGGCGGGCGCGGGCCAGCTCGGAGTCGAGACGGTCGACCTCCGCGCGCTGCTTCTTCAGCTTCTCCTCGGTGGCGTTGTACGTCTCCGTGGCCTGCTCGGCGTCCCGGTACAGCGTCTGAAGGTCCGTCAGCAGCTCGGCCACGGGCCGCTGTCCGGGCGCCTGCGGATCGGGTACGGCCGCGGCGGGCAGCGGTGCGAGGACGGTGCCGGCCGCCACCGCCGCCGTACAGACCAGACGCAGAAGCCTTCCTGACACGTCATCACCTCCGGTGCGCGGCGGTCCTTCCGCCCCGCACCGTGAGCATCAGACGGGGGCGCCGGGTCCGCGCGCCGGGTGTGCGCGGTTCGGCGCAACATGGTCACCCGTGGGTGTCGTCCGGCTTGCCGCCCGGCGTGGCGTCTGGCTTGGTCCAGGGCCAGCGCAGTGTGCTGCCGCGCTTCCCTTCCGGGTCGTACTCGTACTTCCAGCCCTTGGGCAGGCCGAGCCGCTTGCTGTGTGCCCTGGGCACCCGGCGGTATACGAGCACCGTGGGCGGGCCGCCCGCGTCGTCGGGGACGGGGATGCGGTAGGTCTTCGGGGGGTTCCCGGTCGGGCCGACCAGTACCGGCAGGGAGCGCCCGTCCATGGGGCCGCCCTCGAACGGGGTCTCTTCGCTCTTCACGCCACCAGTGTCAGCCATCCGCCGCGAGGGCCCGGACAAGCTCGGCGGTCTGCGGGTCCCGCCGGGCCGTCACCGACAGCACCGCCCCGAACTGCTCGACCAGCCAGTCCCGCAACTCGTCGAGCGGCGGCTGCTTGTCCTCGTCGAGCCAGATGAGAGACGCCGCTTCCACGGCCGTGATCCACATCCGTACGGTCATCCGCAGCCGTGGGCCCGGTTCGGTGACGCCGAGATGGCTGAGGATGTGCACGGCGGCGGCCCGGCGTACGCCGTCCACGATGGCCGTCGTACGAGATGTCTCCACGACACTCCCGCCCTGGAGCAGCGCGCTGAAACCGGCGTCGTGCTGGTCGACGAAGCCGAGATAGCGGTCGAGGGCGCGGGCGAGGCGGGGGAGAAGGGGGCCTTCGCGCGGTTCGTCGAAGCACTGCTGGAGTTCCTCGGCGGCGGAGCGCAGGGCGGCTTCGTAGAGCTGCTGCTTCCCGCCGGGGAAGTACCGGTACACCAGGGGGCGGGAGACGCCGGCCGCCTCTGCCACGTCGTCGAGGGACACCTCATCGGGGGCGCGGTGCGCGAAGAGGGTGAGGGCGGCGTCGAGGAGCTGGCTGCGCCGCTCTTCGACGGTGAGACGGCGGTAGGCGGGGGTGGAGGCGGCGGCGGGCATAAGGGCAGGGTAGTCGGGCGGGTGCGGGTCGGTGGGGGCTGGTCGCGCCCACGCGGCGGAGCCGCAAATTGATACAGCCCCGCGCCCCTAAAAGAACTCAGCTGGTCCGACTTAAGGGGCGCGGGGAACTGCGCGACCAGCCACGACGCACCCGCACTGTGAACTCAAGCCAGCAGCCCCGAAGCCCTCCACAACCGCCGCCCAACCCCCCGCAGCACCCCAATGTCGTCCAAGAAGTCCGTCAGCTTCTTCGACCCCGCCTGCATGACCTCCCGCCGATGCCCACTCGCCCGCACCTGAGCCACCGCCTCCCGCTGATCGAGCCCCACGTTCGTGTACACCTCGGGATTCACGAAGGCGATGGAGAAGATCCGCGCGAACTCACCGGACGTGACCCGCGTGAACTCCTGCGACCACCTCGGCGCGGTGACCATCTGACGCCGCAACTCCTCGCGGGCGTACCGGACATGACGCGCCTCCTCCACCACATGGATACGGGTCACCCCCCGCACCAACGGCTGCACCCGCTCGTCCGGAAACGTCAACCTCTGCATCCAGTCGAGGACTTCCTCCCCGAGCAGCGTCGCGGTGAAGGAACCGGGCGTGGTGGAGACCGTCTTGAACAGCCGCCCCAGGTTCTGATGGGCCCGGCTCACCGGATACCAGGGCGCGTCCCCGCGCGAGATCAGCCGCGCGAACATCTTCGAGTGCCGGCACTCGTCCTCGATCTCGGTCAGCGCATAGCGCACATGCGCACTCGTCGCCGCCTTGTCGTAGATGTGCCGGACGAGCAGCTGCATCAGGATCAGCTCGAACCAGATACCGAGCGAGGCGAGCGCCGCGGCCTCGTGCTGCGAGAGCAGGATGCGCTGCTCCTCGCCCATCCGCCGCCACAGCGGGGTGTCGTACAGCGAGACCAGTTCCGGCGGCCAGAACCACTTGCCGTCCTCGAAGGGCGCGTCCCAGTCGAGTTCCCTGTCGGGGTCGAAGGAGTGCTTCGCGGAGGAGGCGAGCAGCCGCTCGGCCACCTGCTCACGGTCCTTGAGCAGGCCGAGCGCGTCGCGCAGCCCGTCGACCGCGTCGGCTTCGGTCAGGGTCGTCATGGTTCTCCCACCTCGCACGTCGGCGTGTTACCCGGGGTCACAACCTCCGAAGTCTTATGAGACTGCCTGTCAGCAAGCTCGTCAATCCCTTGTGCGGGACTTGTCGGCCCGACCGGCTCTACCGGCCCGTTCGCATCTTCTGCATATTCCGCATGTACGGTGCTGGCGTGTCCATGCCTCCGCCGCCGCAGCAGCCCCCGAATCCCCAGCAGCCGTATCCCCAACAGCCCCATCCGCAGCAGCCGTATCCGCAACAGAACCCTCAACAGCCGTATCCCCCGCAGCAGTTCGGGCCACCGCAGCCCACGCCGCCGTCCCCGCAGCAGCCCTACGGCCAGCCCGCGTACGGTCAACAGCCGTACGGGCAGCCCCCGTACGGCCAGCAGCAGCCCTACGGCTGGGATGCTCCACCGGTCGTGTTCGCGCCGCCCCCGAAGAAGCGCGGGATCGGGTTCGTGCTGGGGATCGTCGGCGGGATACTCGGTGTGTCGGTGGCGGTCTTCATGGCCCTCGTGCTGACGGTCGGAAGCCAGTCCGGATCCGGGTTTCCCGAGGCCGATTTCGTGCTGACGCTGCCCAAGACGCTGATCGACGGCCGCTTCGAACTCGCCGACGACCTCTCGGACACAGAGGGGCAGAAGATCGAGCAGGAGGCGGACGGCGCCTGGGACGCCAAGGACACCGTGGGTGTCGTCGGCACCTACGCCCTGAACGGCGACGCCACCAAGGGCACGATGGTCCTGTCGGGTATGTACGGCCGGTTCAAGAACACGGACGAGGCCCGCGAGGGCGTGCTGAAGGGTGCCGGTGAGGCCGACGGGGTGACCGTGGCCGTACCGCGCAAGGACTTCACCGACGGCGGGATCACCGTCTCCTGCGAGGTGCTCAGCCAGAAGAAGCTCAGCGTCACCGTCACCTATCCGACCTGCGCCTGGGCCGACGGCAACACGTCCGCGGCCGTCGCCTGGACCACAAAGGCGACCCTCACCCAGGACCCCTCGGACGTCGACCTGGCGCTCTCCGCCAGGATGACCCTCCAGGTCCGCTCGGAGACCCGGAAGGCCAAGTGACTCCCGCCCGCCGCAGTTTGGAGGGCCTCGCCCTGGGCGACGCGTTCGGCGAACGCTGGTTCCCGCTCTTCCGTGAACCCCGCCGGGCCTACGACGAGGTCCGCGCCCGGCGCACCCCGGAGGAACCGGAGTGGCACTGGACGGACGACACGGCGATGGCCCTCGGCATCCTCCGGGTGCTCGACGAGCACGGGGAGATCCGGCAGGAGCCCCTCGCCCGGGCCTTCGCGCTCGGCTACGACGCCGATCCGGCCCGCGGATACGGCCACGGCATGCACCAGTTGCTGCCCCTGCTGCTCCAGGAGCCCTACCGCTGGCGGGAGTTGGCGCGCGAACTGTTCGACGGCCAGGGCAGCCTCGGCAACGGTGCCGCGATGCGCGCCGCTCCGCTGGGCGCGTGGTTCCACGAGGACCTCGACCGTGTCGTGACCCAGGCGACCCTGTCCGCCGAGGTCACCCACGCCCACCCGGAGGGCATCGCGGGCGCGGTCGCCGTGGCCGTCGCCGCCGCGCTCTCCGTACGTCGGGAGCTGACCCTGGAGGCGGTGGCGGCGCGGACGCCCGACAGTGCCGTACGGGACGGGCTCGTGCGGGCCGTGGACGTGCCCTTCACCACCGAGCCCTGGCGGGCCTCCGACATCCTCGGCAACGGTCAGCGCATCCGCGCCGACGACACCGTCCCCTTCGCCGTCTGGTCGGCCGCCCGGCACCCGGTCGACCTGACCTCCGCCCTGTGGACCACCGCGGAGGGCTTCGGCGACGTCGACACGACCTGCGCCATCACCGGCGGCGTCGTGGCCGCCCGGACGGGACTCGACGGCGTGCCGCAGGACTGGCTGCGGCGCCGCGAGCCCCTGCCCGGGGCCGGGGCTGGTACCGGGATCTAGACCGAACAGCCCAGCCCCTCCGGGATGTTCACCGGTGCGGTCGGCTCCGCGCCCTGTGCCGGGAACGACGTCCGCAGGGTGAACGCGTAAGGCGTCGGTCCGTGTGCGCGGAGGTGCAGTAGCCGTTCCTCGGCCTCCGCCACTGTCGGGCGGTGGCCCGCGGGGACCCACCACAGGGCCGTCATCGCCTCCCGCATCCGCTCGAACCACTCGCGGCGGCGGGCCAGCAACTCCCGGTGCTGCCCTTGGTACATGAACGCGGTCAGGGTGTCCGTGTCGCGCCACACCGACATGTTGATGATCAGCCAGTCGTCGCCGAGGACGGGGACGTCGGTCGCGTTGCCGGTGTCGGACTGGAGGCGCCACACGAAGCCCTCGGCCGCGTCGGCGACGGCGTTCACGGGGTCGAGGGCGTCCACGAAGTCCTTGAACTCCGGGGAGTCCAGGGGGAATTGGAGGCGGCCGATGTTGACCTGGGCGAGTTCGTACGAGGCACCTAAGGGCTCAGTCATGTACCGAACGGTAGGTCGGCGCCGGCCGTTCCCGGTACCCCCGTCTCACGAACCGAGCACCGCCTCCATCACCGCCTTCGCGATCGGCGCCGCGTCCCCGCCCCCGCTGATGTCCGAGCGGTCCGCCGACGCGTCCTCCACCACCACCGCTACCGCCACCTTCGGCTCCATGTCCCGCTCGCCCTGCGCCCAGGACACGAACCAGGCATACGGCGTACCGGAGTTGCCGATGCCGTGCTGCGCGGTGCCGGTCTTGCCGCCGACCGTGGCGCCGGGGATCGCCGCGTTCGTGCCGGTGCCTTCGGTGACCACATCTTCCATAAGTTCCTTCATCTGCACGGCAGTTGCGGGGTGCATGGCCTGCCGGACGGGGCGGGACGATCCGGCCGTCGAGACCGTCTCGCCGCCCCGCCGTGTCGTGCGCTCCACCAGGTACGGCTGCCGCACCTGCCCGCCGTTCGCGACCGCCGCCGCCACCATCGCCATCTGCAACGGAGTGGCCCGCGTGTTGTACTGGCCGATCGACGACAGCGCCAACTGGGCTTTGTCCACCGAGGTGTCGAAGGTGCTGGGGGAGACGGCGAACGGGATCCGCACGCCGGTGTCGTTGAAGCCGAACGCCTCCGCCGTGCCGCTCATGTTCCGCACGCCGACATCCACGCCCAGCTTCGCGAACACCGTGTTGCACGACCACTCGAAGGCGGAGCGGAGCGGCGCGTCCGCGCAGCCGTCGCCTTCGTTCGTGAGCGTCGTCGAGGTGCCGGGGAGGGTGTACGGGTCGGGGGACTTCGTCGCCGCGTCCAGGTCCGTCACCACCCCCGCGTCCAGCGCCGCCGCCGCGGTGACCACCTTGAACGTCGAACCCGGCGGATAGGTCTGCCGTACCGCCCGGTTGAGCATCGGCTTGTCCGGGTCGGCGTTCAGGCGGGCCCAACTGCGGTTCGCCGTACGGCCGTTGCCCGACAGGGCCCCGGGGTCGTAGGACGGGGTCGAGACCAGGGCCAGGACGCGGCCGGTGGACGGTTCGATCGCGGCCACCGCGCCCGTGCGCGTGCCGAGTCCGTCGTAAGCCGCCTTCTGCGCGGCCGGGTCGAGGGTGGTGACGACATCGCCGCCGGGGTTCTGGGCGCGGGTCAGGTCGTTCCACAGGGGGAACGGCGAGAGCATCTCGTCGGTGCCGGAGAGGATGCCGTCCTCGGAGTGCTCAAGGAACGTCGTGCCGTACTCCTGCGAGGCGAAGCCGGTCACCGGCGCGTACAACGGCCCGTCCCTGTACGTCCGTTCGTAGCGGAGCTGCTCGCCGGAGTCGCGGGAGCCGGTGACCGGCCGGCCGCCGACGAGGATGGCGCCGCGCGGCTGGTCGTAACGGGCGATGGTCTGGCGGCGGTTGGCGGGGTTGTCGTCGTAGGTGGGGGACCGGAACACCTGGATGCGGGTGGCGTTCACCAGCAGGGCGAGCAGGAGCAGGGTGCAGAAGGCCGCGGCGAGGCGGATGTGCCGGGTCATGGAGTCGTTCACGCTGCCACCTCGATGTCGTACTGACGGCGGGCCGAGTCGCTGACCCGGATCAGCAGGGCCACGATCGCCCAGTTGGTGACGACCGAGGAGCCGCCCTGGGCGAGGAACGGCATCGCCATGCCGGTGAGCGGGATCAGGCCCGTCACCCCGCCCGCGATGACGAACACCTGGAGCGCGACGATCGAGGCGAGGCCGACCGCGAGCAGCCGGCCGAAGGGGTCGCGCAGCGCGAGGCCCGCCCGGTAGCCGCGCTCCACGAGCAGGCCGTAGAGGATGAAGATCGCGGAGAGGCCGGCCAGACCCAGTTCCTCGCCCGCTGTCGCCAGGATGAAGTCCGACTTCGCGGCGAAGCCGATGAGGATCGAGTGGCCGAGTCCGAGGCCCGTGCCGAGCATGCCGCCGGCCGCGAACGCGAAGAGGGACTGGGCGAGTTGGTTCGGGCCCTGGCCCGCGTCGATCGACGCGAAGGGATGCAGCCAGTCGAGGACGCGGCTGTGGACGTGCGGTTCGAGCCGGCCGACCGCGACCGCGCCGAGGGCCGCGAGCAGCAGGCCGACCGCGATCCAGCCGGTACGGCCGGTGGCGACGTAGAGAAGGGTCACGAAGAGACCGAAGAAGAGGAGCGACGTGCCCAGGTCGCGTTCCAGGACGAGGACGCCGACGCTCAGCAGCCAGATCGCGACGATCGGGCCGAGCACCCGGCCGGTGGGGAGCTGGAGGCGCCAGACGCGGCGGCCCGCGTAGGCGAGCGCGTTGCGGTTGGCCGCCAGGTACGCGGCGAAGAAGATCGCCAGCAGTACCTTCGCGAACTCGCCCGGCTGGATGGAGAATCCGGCGATCCGGATCCAGATCCGGGCCCCGTTCACGGCGGGGAAAAAGACCGGGAGGGTGAGCAGCGCGAGCGCGGCGGCCACACAGACGTAGGCGTAGCGCTGCAGGACACGGTGGTCGCGCAGGGCCAGCACCACGACGATGAAGAGGGTCACGCCCAGGGTGGACCACACGAGTTGGGTGGGGGCCGCCCGGTCGCCCGGGGTCTCCAGGTCGAGCCGGTAGATCAGGACCAGGCCGAGGCCGTTGAGGAGCACCCCGATCGGCAGCAGGAGCGGGTCGGCGTACGGGGCCCGCAACCGCACCGCGATATGGGCCAGCAGGGCGAGCACGCCGAGCCCGGCGCCGTAGCCGGCGGCGCCGGGCGGGACCGTGCCGTTCTTGGCGAGACCGACAGCGCAGTAGCCGTACACGGAGAGCAGTACGGCCACGACGATGAGGGTGAGTTCGATGCCACGGCGCCGGGGGAGGCGTACAGCGGGTGTGGGAAGGTCCGCTGTGACGGTGGTTCCGGCGTTGGTCATGTCCGGAACTTACCCAAATGGGACGGGTTGTGTGCCTTGGGTGGCGAGTGTGTCTCGTCCGTCAGCACCAGCGGGGGGCGGGGCCGATGTTGTCGATGTAGCGCGCCGAACCCCAGGCCCAGGTGCCGTCCGTGAGGAGGTACCAGAGGTGGTTGCCCTGGACGTTGGAGCCGCGGGTCTTGCAGAAGATCGAGACGTGCTCGCCGCGATAGGCGTACCGGATGATCCGGCTGCCGCGGTCCGGGCGGGAGCGCAGGGCCAGTTCGCTCGCGGTCACGATGCCCCGGTAGAGGCGCGGGTTGTCGTGATCGCCGTGGTCGCCCTGGTGGTCGTAGTCACCGCGGCCGTCGTCGTCGCCGCGCTGGTTCCAGCCGTCGTCGTCCTGGGACTGGCTGACGCCCTGGTCGTCGTCGCCCCATTCGTCGTCGGCCACGGCGGGCGTGACGGCGGCGGCGGTGACGAGCGCACCGGCGGCGACCGCTATACCGATACGACGGAGGGAGAGGCTGAGGGACATGGGGGTACCTCCAGAAATGGGGCGAACCTGACTAATCGCCACATTAGGAGGGGAGAGAGGGGTGCGCTCGCCACACTGGTCCACACGAGCGCGCCCCTTTAGGGGCGCGGGGAACTGCGCGACCAGCCCCCACCGGCCGTCAGCCGACGAACAACCCACTCTTATCGAAGCGTCAACGTGGCCAGCGCCCCGCCGTCCCCCTCCACGTTCGCGAACTCCAACCGCGCCCCCAACACCTCCGCCTGCCCGAGCGCAATGGTCAACCCCAGCCCATGCCCCGTAGCACCCCCCTCCGTACGAAACCGCTGCGGCCCATGCTCCAAGAGATAGCCCGGGTACCCGTCCCCGTGATCCCGCACGGTCACCACCGCCCCGTCCACGGTCACCACCACCGGCCCCCGCCCGTGCTTGTGCGCGTTGGCGACCAGATTCCCGAGCACCCGCTCAAGCCGCCGCCGGTCCGTCTCCACCCACTCGTCCCGTACGACCCTGACCTCGGTGTCCGTCCCCGACGCCCGGACCACCCGCCCGGCCACCGCCCCCAACTGCTCGGTGCCCAGCTCCAGTTTCTCCCGCCGGGTGTCGAGCCGGGAGATCTCCAGCAGGTCCTCGGTGAGCGTGCGCAACGCGGCCACCCGGTCCCGCACCAGCTCGGTCGGCCGCCCCGGCGGCAGCAGTTCGGCCGCCGCGTGCAGCCCGGTCAGCGGGGTGCGCAGCTCGTGCGCCACATCCGCGGTGAAGCGCTGCTCGGTCAGCAGCTTGCCCTGCAGCGACGAGGCCATCGTGTCGAGCGCGGCGGCCACCGCGGCCACCTCGTCCTGCGGCCGGGTCGCGTCCTTCGTACGGGGATCGTCGACCCGCGCGTCCAGGTTGCCGGCGCTGA
>NZ_JAWOAI010000233.1:0-15046 GCF_033194735.1 Streptomyces sp. W16 | reverse complement strand
GCGCTGCCCACGGCCGTCGTGGCCGCGGCCGGCTTCGTCCTGGGCGCGGGCTTCTTCCGGGCGTTCACCGGCGACCACGCGCTCTTCCCGTCCGGCACCGTCGGCTGGTCGCTGGCCGTCCTCACCGGCGTCATCGTCGGCCACCTGGTCGCCCTCGGCCGCGCCCGCTGGTGGGGCGGCACCGGCTCGGGCGCCGCCCTCACCCTCGGCGTCCTGCTGCTCTACGGCTGGGTCGCCGCCGGCATGGTCAGCCTCACCGTCGTCGTCCTGGTCGGCATAGCCAGGCGCAACCGCTGGCGCCAGGGCGTACTGCACGGCGCGGTGGACATCCTCGGCATAGCCGCCGGAGCACTCGTGCTCGGCGCGTTCGGCCGGGTGCCGTCCGTCGAGAGGCCCTGGAACCCCGACTCCTGGACGGTCTACACCGCCCCCGAAGTGGTCCTGGTCGCCCTCGCCTATCTCGCCGTGACCCGCACCCTGCTCTGGTATCTGCACGCCCCGCGCCACGGCGGACTGCCCACCGTCGCCCGCACCGCCCTGCTCAGACAGGGACTGGTCGCGGTCGCCCTGCTCGGCATCGCCCCGCTGATCTGTGTGGTCGCCGTCGCCCAGCCGGTACTGCTGCCCCTCTTCTCGATCCCGCTCATCGCCCTCGACTCCACCCTGTGGATGGCCCGCGCGAGGGCCGAGGAGCAGCTGCGCGATCCGCTCACCGGGCTGCCCAACCGTCAGTGGCTCCTGGAGCGCATCTGGACCGCCCTGGACGACGCCGAACGCATCGGCGCCAAAGCCGCTCTCATGCTGATCGACCTCGACCGCTTCCGATCGGTCAACGACACATTGGGTCATCTGGCCGGTGACCGGCTGCTGTTGCAGATAGCCGACCGGCTGCGGGTGGCGCTGCCGCGCGGGGCGGAGGCCGCGCGGCTCGGCGGCGACGAGTTCGCCGTACTGCTGCCCGTCGCCGACTCCACGACGTCCGCGACCCGGGTCGCCCGCAGCCTGGTCTCAGCGCTCAGCTCCCCGCTCGACCTGGACGGGCTCACGCTCGTCCTGGAGGCCAGTGCGGGCGTCGCCGTCTTCCCCGACCACGCCCTCGACGCCGAGGGTCTGCTGCGCCGGGCCGACGTCGCGATGTACCAGGCGAAGCGGGACCGTACGGGCGTAGAGGTCTACGAGTCCAAGCGGGACTCCAACACCCCGGACCGGCTGGGCCTGTTGGGGGATCTGCGCCGGGCCCTCGACGCCCACGAGGTGCAGGTGCACTACCAGCCCAAGGTCCGCTTCGACGGCCAGGTCGCCGGCCTTGAGGCGCTGGTGCGGTGGGTGCATCCGGAGCGCGGGAAGGTGCCGCCGGACGAGTTCATAGCGATCGCCGAGTCGTCCGGTCTGATGCCGCATCTCACCGAGTACGTGCTCGACACGGCCCTCGCCCAGGTCGCCAGGTGGCGGGCCCAGGGCCTGTTCGTACCGGTCGCGGTGAATGTCTCCCCGCGCGACGTCCACACCCCCGGTTTCGCGGGCTCGGTCGCCGCGCGCCTCGCCCGGCACGGCGTCCCGCCGGGCTCCCTCCAACTGGAGATAACGGAACACGTCCTCCTGGAGGATCCCCAGCGCGCCGCCGACACCCTCAACGGCCTGACCGGCCACGGCGTCAAGATGTCCCTCGACGACTTCGGCACGGGCTACTCCTCCCTGGTGCATCTACGGCGGCTGCCGGTCAGCGAGTTGAAGATCGACCGGTCGTTCGTGGCACGGCTCGCGGTGGACACGGAGGACGCGGAGATCGTGCGGTGCACGGTCGATCTCGCGCACTCGCTGGGGTTGCTCGTCGTCGCGGAGGGCGTCGAGGACGACGAGACGTGGGAGCGGCTGCGGGATCTCGGGTGTGACGCGGTGCAGGGGTGGCTGGTCGCCGCGGCGATGCCGCCGGAGGACATGACGGCGTGGTTGCTGGCGCGGGGGTCTCGGGGGTGGCAGCGGCCTCGGGCGGCTTTGCCTGCCGCTGCCTCGGATGATCCGGGGCGGCTTGGCTGACCTTCTGCGCCGCCGCACCTCGATACCGCGGCTACTGCACCTACACGTTCTTCAAGCGAAGCCGTTGAGGTCTCGTCCGGTCTGATCCGACCGGACGAGACCTCGCCTCCTAGTGGTTCCGGATGGACGCTCGCGGAAACTACACGAGATCGGTCATCTCGTCCCCGAGGACAGTCGTCCCGGCTCCGGCCTCAGGCGCGGACGCGCAGGTGTCCTCCGGCTCCGCCGTCGTGGTGGCGAGTCCCCGGTGCTGGAGCCGTGCCTGTACGTCCTTGCGGAACTGCACCATGGAGAACTTCGGGTCGTCCTTCTGATTCGTCCATTCGCGGTGGCCGATGACACTCTTCGCGGTCCACCCGTAGTGGCGGCAGATCGCGGCCGCCCACCGCACCGCGGCCTGGTACTGGGCGGGCGGGTATGCCTGCCCCTTGCCCGGGTTGGAGATTTCCAGACCGTAGAAGTGGGTGTTGCCGTCGACGGTGTTCTTCACCGGGAGGGAGGGCCGGTCACCGTAGCTCTCGCGGACGACCTGGCGGTAGACCTCGGCGTCTCCGGCGCCCGCGTGGTTGGCGCGGCCGTTGCCGATCATGGTGACGGTGCCGTTCTTCGCCAGATACGAGTGGCACAGCGGGCCGGGGAGTCCTGCACGTCCGGTCCAGACGACGTTGAGGTCGGAGGGCGGGTTGCCTCCCGTGTGGTGGATCACGACACCGTTCATGGGCCCCCAGGGACGGTCGGGGCGGTGGTGGCCGCGCCAGCCGGGGTGCTCGGCGATGTGAAGCCCCTCGGCGCGCAGTGCGGCCAGCATCTGGTCGGCGTTCATGGGAGTGGTGTTGGACATGGGGTTCTCTCTTCCTGTTCTGGTCCCGTAGCGCGGCGGCTGGTACGGCACCGGGGCGTCCGGGGCGGACCCGCCGCGCGAACCGGCCGTCGTTGTCGCCGGCCCGGACTGGGCGGCGCGTTCGGCCTGTGCCCTGATGCTTCGGCAGCCGGGGCAGGCTGCGGAACCCGTTGTCCGTTGCCCAGTCCGGCTGAGCCGGACAACACCCTCCGACCTGGGAATATCACCGAACGCATTTGATTCGTCACCGTGGGCCGCGCTAGGTTCTGCGGGTGTTCGTCCGGAGCGCAGCCACGGCTCCGTAGCGCGTGAGAGGACGAGGGCCGCGGTGGGGATCGAGTACGGCGAGGGGGCATCCGACGCGGACGAGCCCGATGACAGGACCTTCGGTACGGAACTGCGCCGGCGCCGAGGTTTGGAAGGGCTGTCACTCACCCGACTCGCGGCGCTGATCCACTACAGCCGGGGGCACATCAGCCGGGTGGAGAACGGGGAGAAGCGCCCCAGCGAGAAGTTCGCCCGCGCGTGTGATCAGGTGCTGCGCGCCAAGGGCGAACTCCTGGCACTCGCAGCCGGGCCCGGGCCCGGAGAGTGCCCGTATCCGGGGCTGACGTCCTTCCGCACGGAGGACGCCCGGTGGTTCTTCGGCCGTGACCGGCCCCTGTGCGAACTGCTGAACCTGCTGGGGGACTCCGCGGCTGCGGGTCACCCACTGATGGTGGTCGGCGCGTCGGGCGTGGGGAAGTCCTCGCTGCTGCGGGCAGGCCTGGCACCCGCCGTGCCCCGTGGCGTGTTGCCCGCCCGACATCCCGGCACTCCGGAGGTGCTCCACCTCTCCCCCACCTCGCGGCCCTTGGCCGAACTGCGCCGACACGACACCGCACGGCCGCTGGACAGCTACGCCCTCGTCATCGTCGACCAGTTCGAGGAGGTGTTCACGCTCTGCGCCGACGCCAACGAGCGCAATGCCTTCATCGACCAGGTGTGCCGCCTGGCGGGCAAGGGCCTGCCGGTGGTCATCAGCATGCGGGCCGACTTCTACGGGTACGCACTGGCCCACCCCAGCCTGCTCACCGCACTACGGGCCAGGTCCATGCCGCTGGGCCCGATGACGGCCGACGAGCTGCGATCGGTGATCGCCGAACCCGCCGCGGCGGCGGGACTGGCACTGGAGCCCGGCCTCACCGAGATCCTGCTGCGCGACCTCGGCCCCGGCACGGGTACGGACCCGGCCGACGACCCGGCCTGCGGCGTGGGCGCACTGCCGCTGCTCTCCCACGCCCTGCGAGCCACCTGGCAGCAGCGCAGCGACGGCGTGCTCACCGTGGCCGGCTACGAGCGCACCGGCGGCATCCGGGGCGCTGTGGCCACCACGGCCGAGAGGGCCTACGGGCAGCTCACGGAAGACGAGCAGCTGATCGCCCGACGGCTGTTGCTGAGCCTGGTGCGGGTCGGTGACGGGGTGGAGGACACCCGACGCCGAGCCCGGCGTGAGA
The DNA here is from genome assembly GCF_033194735.1 of Streptomyces sp. W16. Classification (NCBI taxonomy): domain Bacteria; kingdom Bacillati; phylum Actinomycetota; class Actinomycetes; order Kitasatosporales; family Streptomycetaceae; genus Streptomyces; species Streptomyces sp. W16. Next base: position 10,672 of record NZ_JAWOAI010000233.1, on the reverse strand, counting down.
GCCTCGCCCCTGCGACCGATCCCGCAGCCGTGGCCGTGGTGGAGAGGTTCACGTCGGCCCGGCTGCTGACGGCGGACACCGAGCACGTGGAGATCAGCCACGAGGCCCTGCTGAAAGCCTGGCCAAGACTTCGCGGGTGGATCGATGCCGACCGGACCGCTCTGCGTCTGCGCCAACAGCTGACCGACGCTGCCACGGCCTGGGCCGCGGAGGGCCGCGACGCCGCTCTGCTCTACCGGGGTACCCGGCTCACTGCGGCCGAGGAATGGGCCGCCACCCACCCCGAGCAGACGAGTCCGACCGAGGCCGACTTCCTGCGCACCGCCCGCCGCCACCAGCAGCGCGGCGTCCGCCGGCTCCGCCGGCTGGTGGCCACGCTGGCCGTGATCACCGTGGTCGCGCTGACGGCCACGTTCCTGGCCGTAGTCAAGGGCCACGAAGCCGAGGACCAGCGAGACGTCGCCCTGTCCAGTGGGCTGGCGGCGCAGGCGGACCTGCTGCAGACCACGGATCCGGCACTCGGGCTCCTCCTCGGCCGGGCCGCGCTGCGCGCGCACGACACCGAGGCGGCACGCAGCGCGGTACTCAGCTCATCGGCCATCCCCTACGCCACCCGCTTCCTCGGCGACGGCCAGGTCTCCCAGGCCGCGGCCATGAGCCCGGACGGCACCGCCGTGGCCTCGGGCACCCTTCGGGGAACGGTGAACCTCTGGTCGACCGCCGTCGGCCATCGGGCTGAGCCCCCGCACGTCCTGCAGGGCTCCGGCGCCGCGGTGACCAGGATCGCCTTCGACCGGCGCCGCATCCTCGCGGCCGCCACCGCCAACGGCCCGGTCCGGCTGTGGGACGCCCACGATCCCGGACATCCACTCCCGCTGGACCCGCTGCCCGACCAAACCACCAAGGTGTCGGCCATGGCGTTCAGCCACGACGGCCACACCCTCGTCACCGGCGATGCTTCCGGCCACCTCGCCCTGTGGGACATGAGCGGGCCCCGGCACCCTGTCCGGCTCGTGCACTGGCAGGGGCACACCGGCGCGGTGAACTTCCTGGCACTGAGCCGCGACGGTACGACCCTGGCCACCGCCGGCCGGGACAGCACGGCAAGGCTGTGGAAACTCGCGGGCCGCCGGCACCCCAGACTCGGTGGCACCGTGCCCGATGTCGGCGTCAATTACAGCCCCGTGACGCTCAGCGCGGACGGGCGCACTCTGTTCTATGCGCAGTATGACGTGGTGCGCTGCATTCGGTCGGCCGACCTGGACACGGACGGCCGCGTACTCCGCCGCCGCACGCTCTTCGATCTGACCGGGCCCGTCTCGGATCTCGCTCTCAGTCCCGACGGCAGGACACTCGCTGCGGGCTCCATCGAATCCGAGCTACGCCTCTTCGACCTCGCCGGATCCGGAGAACCCCTGGCCCTCGCCCAGACCGGCCGGGTGGTCTCCGTCGCCTTCGGCCCTGACAGCAGATCCTTCGCCGTCGGCTCCGGCGACGGCAGCATCCAATTGTGGACGCGGCTTCCGCGGCTGGCCGGACACCACGATGTGATCAGCCGCTTCCAGCTCAGCTCCGACCGGAAACTCGGCGTCACCGCCAGCGCGGACGAAACCGCCGGCATCTGGGACCTCTCCCACCCCGCCGACCCCGTACTACGCGGAAGGGCCCGGTGCGGAGGCCGCCATATCCTCGGTGCCGCCTTCAGCCCGGACTCCCGCCTGCTGGCCCTGACCACTTACGGACTCGGCAAAGGAAAGAACTACGAGACCCCCATCTGCCTCTGGAACATCGCCGATTCCGGCCCGCCCCGCCGTGCGGGGCACATGACGGCCAACGGCCACAGCAGCGTCAACTGCGCCGCGTTCAGCAATGACGGCCACACCCTGGTCACCGGCGGCAACGGCGGCAACCTCGTCGTGTGGGACGTCGAAAACCCCAGCGCACCGCGCCGGTTGCAGGACTTCAGCGACTACCGCTTCTACGCCGTCATGAACTGTCTCTTCCTCCCGCACAGCGACACACTCGCCATCGGCACCTACGCCGCCGGCGTGGAACTGTGGAAAGTCACCCCGCACCACCCAGCCCGCCGGATCGCAGCCCTTCCCGATCCGCCGCAGACCGCCAGCCTCGCCGTCGACCAGGACGGCACACTGCTTGCGGCCGGTGGCACCGATCACCGCATCCACTTGTGGGACATCACCGACCCGGCAAACCCCCGTCCCCGCCTCCCCCTGAGCGGTCACACTGCCACCGTCTCGATGGTCGACTTTTCCCCGGACACATCACGCCGCCTGATCACATCCACAGGCGCGAGCACCGACCCCGTACGCCTGTGGGACCTCACCTCGCCGCAACGCCCCCGGCTGATCGGCCGCTTCCACGGCCCCCTCGGTCTCGGCGCCTTCGCCCACGACGGTACGACCGCGCTCATCACCACCACCGGCCGCCGAGTACAGCCCTGGCAGACCGATGCGACCGCCTTCTCCCGGCAGATCTGCCAGCTCGCCGGCACCCCGATGACCTCCCAGGAAACCTCCCTGTACCCGATGCACCCCTACCGACCGCCCTGCGTGGGAACTCAATGACGCGACGGCCGTGCGGAAACCGTTTAACGGCTACGGCCCCCCGCCCCATAGGATTGGCCCCAAACCACACACACTCACCCCAGAGGAACGCTGCATGCCTGGCATCACGCGCGAGGAGGTCGCCCACCTCGCCCGGCTGGCGCGTCTGGAGCTGAAGCCCGAAGAGCTCGAACACTTCGCGGGACAGCTGGACGACATCATCGGCGCGGTAGCCCGCGTCAGCGAGGTCGCCGACCAAGACGTACCGCCGACCTCCCACCCGCTGCCGCTGACGAACGTCATGCGCGCGGACGAGGTCCGTCCCTCGCTCACCCCCGAGCAGGCGCTCTCCGGCGCCCCGGCCCAGGAGCAGCAGCGTTTCAAGGTGCCGCAGATCCTGGGGGAGGACTAATCACCATGACGGACCACAGCAGCATCATCCGGCTCACCGCCGCCGAGACCGCCGCGAACATCGCGTCCGGTGTCCTCACGGCCGTCGAGGTCACCGAGGCCCACCTCGCCCGTATCGAGGAAGTCGACGCGAAGGTGCACGCCTTCCTGCACGTCGACCGCGAGGGTGCCCTCGCGCAGGCCCGTGCCGTCGACGAGAAGCGGGCCAGGGGCGAGGAGTTGGGGCCGCTGGCCGGCGTCCCGCTCGCGCTCAAGGACATCTTCACCACCGAGGGCATTCCGACCACCGTCGGTTCGAAGATCCTCGAAGGCTGGATCCCGCCGTACGACGCGACGGTCACCAAGCGGCTGAAGGCCGCCGACGTGGTCATCCTCGGCAAGACCAACATGGACGAGTTCGCCATGGGGTCGAGTACGGAGAACAGCGCCTATGGGCCTACCGGCAACCCGTGGGATCTGACCAAGATCCCCGGCGGCTCCGGCGGTGGTTCCTCCGCCGCGCTCGCCTCCTTCCAGGCGCCGCTGGCGATCGGCACGGACACCGGCGGCTCGATCCGCCAGCCGGCCGCCGTCACCGGCACGGTCGGCGTCAAGCCGACGTACGGCGCGGTCTCCCGCTACGGCATGGTGGCGTTCTCGTCCTCCCTCGACCAGGGCGGGCCCTGCGCCCGTACGGTCCTGGACGCGGCCCTCCTGCACGAGGTCATCGCCGGGCACGACCCGCTGGACTCCACGTCCATCGACGCACCCGTCCCGCCGGTCGTCGAGGCCGCACGGAACGGCAGCGTGCAGGGCATGCGTGTCGGTGTCGTCAAGCAGTTCCGCGGCGAGGGCTACCAGGCCGGTGTCATCCAGCGCTTCGACGAGGCCGTCGCCGTACTGAAGGAACTGGGCGCGGAGATCGTCGAGCTGGACTGCCCGTCCTTTGACCTCGCCCTGTCGGCGTACTACCTGATCGCGCCCTCCGAGTGTTCGTCGAACCTGGCCCGTTTCGACGGCCTGCGCTACGGCCTCCGTGTCGGCGACGACGGCACCCACTCGGCCGAGGAGGTCACCTCCCTCACCCGTGAGGCGGGCTTCGGCCCCGAGGTGAAGCGCCGCATCATGCTCGGCACGTACGCGCTGAGCTCCGGCTACTACGACGCGTACTACGGCAGCGCCCAGAAGGTCCGTACGCTCATCACCCGCGACTTCGAGAAGTCGTTCGAGAGCGTCGACGTGATCGTGTCGCCGACGACGCCGACCACCGCCTTCCCGATCGGCGAGCGTGCCGACGACCCGATGGCGATGTACCTCGCGGACCTGTGCACCATCCCGACCAACCTGGCGGGCAACTCGGCCATGTCGCTGCCCTGCGGCCTCGCGCCGGAGGACGGCCTCCCGGTCGGGCTGCAGATCATCGCCCCGGCGCTGAAGGACGACCGGCTTTACAAGGTCGGCGCCGCCGTCGAGGCCGCCTTCGTGGAAAAGTGGGGCCACCCGCTGCTTGAGGAGGCACCGTCGCTGTGAGCAATGCACTGTCGAAGGCCAAGGGCTTCAAGAAGTCCAAGTCCGGCACGTACGTGTCGATGGCCACCACCGCGTTCGGCGCGCTGGGTGTCGCCAAGCAGATCAAGAAGGCGCGCACCGAGCACGACACGCTCCGTCTGATCGACGCCACGGTGTCCGCCGTCGCGCTCGTCACCGGCTTCGCCATCCTGTACCGCGAGCTGAAGCGGCTGGGCGACGACGACGTCCTGCTGGGCTGAGAGGGAAAGTTCACCGTGACCACCACGACCGACCTGGAGTCGTACGAGGACGCTCTCGCGTCGTACGACCCCGTCATGGGCCTTGAGGTCCATGTCGAACTCGGCACCAAGACCAAGATGTTCTGCGGCTGTTCGACCGAACTCGGCGCCGAACCCAACTCGCAGACCTGCCCGACCTGCCTCGGCATGCCCGGCGCGCTCCCGGTCGTCAACGCGATCGGCGTCGAGTCCGCGATCAAGATCGGCCTCGCGCTGAACTGCGAGATCGCCGAGTGGTGCCGCTTCGCCCGGAAGAACTACTTCTATCCGGACATGCCGAAGAACTTCCAGACCTCCCAGTACGACGAGCCGATCGCCTTCAACGGCTATCTGGACGTCCAGTTGGAGGACGGCGAGACCTTCCGGGTGCAGATCGAGCGCGCCCACATGGAGGAGGACACCGGCAAGTCGCTGCACGTCGGCGGCGCGACGGGCCGTATCCACGGCGCCTCGCACTCGCTGCTCGACTACAACCGCGCCGGCATCCCGCTCATCGAGATCGTCACCAAGCCGATCGAGGGCGCGGGCGAGCGCGCTCCCGAGGTCGCGAAGGCCTACGTCGCCGAGCTGCGCGAGCTGATCCGGGCGCTCGGTGTGTCGGAAGCCCGCATGGAGCAGGGGCAGATGCGCTGCGACGTGAACCTGTCGCTGCGCCCGCACGGCCGCGAGAAGTTCGGCACCCGGAGCGAGACGAAGAACGTCAACTCGCTGCGTTCCGTGGAGCGTGCCGCCCGTTACGAGATCCAGCGCCACGCCGCGGTGCTGAACTCCGGCGGCACGATCATCCAGGAGACCCGCCACTTCCACGAGGACACCGGGTCGACGACCTCGGGCCGCGTGAAGGAGGAGGCGGAGGACTACCGGTACTTCCCCGAGCCGGACCTGGTTCCGGTCGCCCCCTCGCGCGAGTGGGTCGAGGAGATCCGCGCCGGGCTGCCCGAGCAGCCGCTGGCCCGCCGCAACCGGCTGAGCGAGGAGTGGGGGATCGGCGCGTTCGACATGCAGTCGATCCTCAACGCCGGTGCCATCGACCCCATCGTCGCGACGATCGACGCCGGTGCCGACTCGGCCTCCGCCCGCAAGTGGTGGATGGGCGAACTGGCGCGCAGCGCCAACGAGTCGGGCAAGGCGCTCGACGAACTCCCCATCACGCCCGAGCAGGTAGCCCGCGTCACCGCCCTGGTGACCGCCGGTGATCTGAACGACAAGCTCGCCCGCCAGGTCATCGAAGGCGTCCTCGCCGGCGAGGGCACTCCGGACGAGGTCGTCGAGAAGCGCGGTCTGAAGGTCGTCTCCGACGACGGCGCCCTGACCACCGCCGTCCAGGAGGCCATCGCAGGCAACCCGGGCATCGCCGACAAGATCCGCGGCGGCAAGGTGGCAGCGGCCGGTGCCCTGGTCGGCGCGGTCATGAAGGCCACCCGAGGTCAGGCCGACGCGGCCCGCGTCAAGGAACTGATCCTGGAGCAGCTGGGCGTCAGCGAGGGCTGATACGCCGTAGGAAATCAACATCCCTGGGGATGCATCGGCTGAGATGCATCCCCAGGGATGTTCAGTGAACGGGCCCCTCCGGTTCTGCGTAGCTCCTAGGAAGAGCAACGAGATTGTGGAGGACGTCGGTTGGCCGCGCACCAGGTTTCTCAGGCGGAGGCGCTACCCTCGCCCGCCATGGACGGACGCGCAGATTCCGAGACACCGGACTTCGATCCGGCACTGGACGCGCGGCGGGCCCGCTGGACGGCCGCGCTGACCGGTGCCGTGCTGGCCCTCGCGGGTGTGGCCGCGGCGGCGCTCAGAGCGAGTGGATCGGCGCCGGTGCTCGTCCCGGCCGCCTATGCCGTGGGTGCCGCGCTGTGCGCGCTCGCGTCGGTGCTCGGCTCCCGGGGTCGTACCAGACGGGCGTTGTGGCTGCTGGTCGTCGGCGCGATGGTGATGGCGCTGGGGGACCAGTTCGACTGAGGCGGCGCACGGGGTGACAGAGTCGTCGTTACTGTCCTGTGATCTGGCTCCCACTCTCGTGATGAAGCCCAGGAACGCGATGAACGATCACTTCCGGCTGTAAGAGTGGGTCGCGTATTGCTCATGCGTTCTTTGCGGGCTGTTCATCCTTCGGACGATGTTTCCCGGTCAAAGATCCACAATTCGCCATCCCCGGGAGCACGTTCGTGGCAGCCCTTGCCCGCTGGTGTGTTCGGCACCGCCTCGCCGCCGTCCTGTTGTGGCTCCTCGCGTTCGGCGGGGTCACCGCTGCCGCCGCCGTCACCGGCTCGGCGTACTCGAACGACTACGAGGCCCCCGGCACCGAGTCGGGCCGCGCAACTCAGCTGCTCAAGCAGGCGTTTCCGGGTCTCGGTGGCGACAGCGACACCGTTGTCTGGCGCACCTCGCCCGGCTCCGTCCGCGCCGCCGACGTCGAACAGACCATGACCGGCGCCCTGGACAGGATCGCGAGCCTCCCCGGAGTCGCCTCCGTGGTCAGCCCGTACGACGGTCAGGGCACGGGCCGGATCAGCGCTGACGGGCGGACCGCGTACGCCACCGTCACCTTCGCGCACCAGGCCGAGGACATCGGCAAGTCCGAGGCGCAGGCGGTCGTCCGCGCCGCGAAGGCCGCCGAGACCGACGGACTCCAGGTGGAGTCGGGCGGCAGCGCCATCGGGCTCACCGAGTCGTCGAGCGGGCACACCGCCGAGATCGTCGGGGTGGCCGTCGCCGCGCTCGTGCTGTTCCTCGCCTTCGGTTCGCTCGCCGCCTCGCTGCTGCCCATCGGCACCGCGCTGCTGAGCGTCGGCACCGCCTACGCGGCGATCGTGCTGCTCGGGCACGCCATGACCGTCGCCGACTTCGCGCCCATGCTCGGCATGCTGGTCGGGCTCGGTGTCGGCATCGACTACGCCCTGTTCATCGTGACCCGGCACCGGCGCGGGCTGAAACGCGGGCTTTCCGTCACCGAGGCGGTCACCAACGCGGTCGTCACCACCGGACGCGCGGTCGTCTTCGCGGGCGCCACGGTGTGCATAGCCCTTCTGGGGATGCTGATCCTGCGGCTCGGCTTCCTCAACGGGGTCGCTGTCGCCGCCTCGTTGACCGTGGTGCTCACCGTCGCGGCCTCCGTGACCCTTCTCCCGGCCCTGCTGTCCTTCATCGGCCCCCGGGCCCTCAGCCGCCGCGAACGGCGCCGGTTGGCCGAGCACGGGCCCCAGCCGGAGCTGCCCACGGGCCTCGCCGCCCGCTGGTCCGTGTTCGTCGAGCGCCATCCCAAGCTCCTCGGCGCCCTCGCCCTGGTCGTCATCACCGTCCTGGCCCTGCCGACGCTCTCGCTCCACCTGGGCACCTCCGACCAGGGCAACGACCCGAAGACGTCGACCACCCGCCAGGCCTACGACCTCCTCGCCGACGGCTTCGGGCCCGGCGTCAACGGCCCGCTCACCCTCGTCACGAAGATCGACGGGGCCGAGGACAAGCTCGCCCTCGACAACCTCGACGCCACCCTGCGCACCACCGAAGGCGTCGCCTCCGTGACCCCGGTGACCTACGACACCGGCGGCTCCACCGGGTACTTCAGCGTCGTACCGGACTCGGCACCGCAGTCCCAGAAGACCAGCGACCTCGTCGACCGGCTGCGCACCGAGGTGCTGCCGAGGGCCGAGACGGGCACCTCGCTCGACATCCACGTCGGCGGAGTGACCGCCGGCTACGACGACTTCGCCGACGTGATCGTCGGCAAGCTCCCGCTGTTCGTCGGGGTCGTCATCTCGCTCGGCTGTGTGCTGCTCCTGCTCGCCTTCCGGTCCGTCGGCATCCCGCTCAAGGCCGCCGCGATGAACGTCGCCGCCGTGGCCGCCGCCTTCGGAGTCGTCGTCGCGATCTTCCAGTGGGGCTGGGGGAGCGAGTTCCTCGGCCTCGGCCGGGCCGGACCCATCGAACCCTTCCTCCCGGTGATCATGGTGTCGGTCCTCTTCGGGCTCTCCATGGACTACCAGGTCTTCCTGGTCAGCCGGATGTACGAGGAATGGCTGGAAACCGGCGACAACCGCCGGGCCGTCCGCATCGGCCTCGCCGAGACCAGCCGGGTCATCAACTCCGCCGCCGTCATCATGATCTCGGTCTTCCTCGCCTTCGTGCTCAGCGGCGACCGCGTGATCGCCATGTTCGGCATCGCGCTCGCCTCCGCCGTCGCCCTGGACGCCTTCGTCCTGCGCACCCTCCTGGTGCCCGCCCTCATGCACCTGCTCGGCGGCGCCAACTGGTGGCTGCCCCGCCGCCTGGACCGCGTCCTGCCCCGCATCAGCATCGAGCCCCCCGAGTGCCGCGCCGCCCATGAGAGGCTGGCCGCCGCGACGGACGCCGAGGTGGCGGACGTCCTGGCGAAGGAGCGGGAACAGGATGTACGCGATATCCCTGGGTGACGACGGAGCCGAACTGCGTCCCCTGGAGACGTGGCACGCCGAGGAGTTCTTCGCCCACCTGGAGCGCGGCCGGGAGTTCGTCGGACAGTTCATCTCCTTCGGCTCGAAGGCGACGGACGTCGAGTCGGCGCGGGGCGAGCTCCAGCGCTACGCCGACCTGCGCGCCGCCGACAGCGCCTCCCTGCACGGCATCTGGCTGGACGGCAAGCTCGTGGGCGGGGTCCTCTTCCTGAACTTCCACGCCGACCAGGGCAACTGCGAGGTCGGCTGCTGGCTGGAACCCGCCGCTGCCGGGCGCGGGCTGATCACCCGCGCGATGCGGATTCTCATCGACTTCGCGATCGAACAGCGCGGCATCCACCGCGTCGAATGGCACGCGGCCTCGGGCAATGAGAAGAGCCTGAATGTTGCGCGCCGCATGGGCATGACCAGGGACGCGGTTCTGCGCGAGTCACACCCCCACGGGGGCGTGCGGCACGACATCGAGGTGTGGTCCGTGCTCGCCCCCGAGTGGCGCGAGGCACGCGCGCGTGCCCGGCACAGCGATCTTTAAGGAACTTCTCAGAAACCACCCCTACCGTGCGCACCATGGGTACCAAGACTGTTGACGAGGCCGCGAACGAGGCCACCGAGGTGAAGAGCGACGCGGAAACCGTCGACGTCACCAAGACCGATGTGACGAAGACCGATGTCACCAAGACCGACGAGGAAGTGACCGAGCCGGAACCCGCCAACGCGGAGGTCACCGAGGCCGAAGCCTCCGAGGACGAGGACGACCTCTCCGAGGAGGAGTACGCGGCCGAGCTCGCGAAGCTCCGCCTGGAGGAGCCGGAAGGCCCCTCCGGCGTCGGCCAGGGCGCCACCGCCGTGGTCTCCGTCGCGCTCGGCTTCATCTCGCTCTCCGGCGGCTGGGTCGGCTCCGTCGCCGCCGCCCGCGAGACCCTCGTGGGCCAGCTCCACACCGCGTCCACCGCGAGCGTGGCCACGCAGATCAAGGAGGTCTACGGCGACGCCTGGCACACCACCGCGCTGTGGGCCGGCATCTTCGCCCTGGTGGGCGCGCTCGTCGGCGTCGGCGCTCTTGTGCGGCCCGCCTTCGGCGCCCCCGGCAAGCCGCAGGCCACCTGGATCAAGTCGGTCGCCTGGGCCGGCGTCGCCCTCGGCGTCGTAGGCCTGCTCCTGGCCGTCCTCAAGTACACCGACCTCCTGTTCAGCCTGCCGTCCGCGACCTGAGTCACCGCAGTTCATCAGGGGTCTTAGGTCCTCCGTAAGCACCTTACGGAGGACCTAAGACCCCTTACGCACGTCTAAGGCCCGCCCGGCCCCGCAAGATGCGGAACTCTCCCGATGCGGCGGACCCCCCTTGGAGACGAAGGTTGAGGCATCGCAGGAAGCGAAGCCCGAAAAACCGCCTCTTCCAAGGGACTTGAGATGTACGAGTACGAGATCCACCAGATCCGTTCCGCCGAACTCCGGCGGCAGGCCGCCAACGAGCGCCTGG
>NZ_JAWOAI010000232.1:0-15072 GCF_033194735.1 Streptomyces sp. W16 | reverse complement strand
ACCCAGCGCCCACGACCGCACCGCGCCGCTTCGTCGTCCCCGTCGTCTACGGCGGCGAGCACGGACCGGACCTGCCGGACGTGGCCGCCCAACTCGGCCTGTCCGAGGGCGAGATCATCGCCCTGCACTCCGGAACCGACCTCACCGTCCGCTGCCTCGGCGCACCCGCAGGAGCCCCGATGACGGACGGACCGCCCTTCCCGAAACCCGTGCCGCGGCTCGCCTCGCCCCGCACCCGCGTCGACGCCGGCTCGGTCGCGGTCGCCGGACGGCAGGCGGTCATCTGCCCGATGCCCTCGCCCGGCGGCTGGCCGCTCCTGGGCCGCACCCCCGTGCGCGTCCTCGACCTGCACAGCGACCCGATCACCGCGTATCGCCCCGGCGACACGTTCCGCTTCCGGCCCATCGACCCCCAACAGTGGGACGCATACGCCGACTTGAGCCTCGCGGACTGTACGGATCCGGTGGTGCGCCATGGCTGACACCCTCACCATCCGCACCGCCGGCATCGTCACCGTGCAGGACCTCGGCCGCGTCGGCCGCTCCCGCTACGGCCTGCCCGCCAACGGAGCCGCCGACCAGCACTCGGCCCGCGTCGCCAACGTCCTGTGCGGCAACCACGACCGCGCCCCGCTGCTGGAGATCACCGCCCTCGACTTCGCCTGCGTCCCCTCCGGCGACACCCTCATCGCGGTGACGGGCGCCCCCGCCGAGGTCACCGTCGAAGGAGTCGTACGACCGCAGTGGGAACCGGTCCCCGTCCGGGCCGGCGAAACCATCCGCGTCACCGGCATCCACCGAGGCCTCCGCGTCTACCTGGCCGTACTCGGCTCGTTCGAGACCGACCAGCTCCAGGGCAGCTGCGCCCCCGACACAATCCTGGGCTTCGGCCCCACCCTGACCGCCGGCGACGAACTCGCCCTGCGCACCGCCTGTCCGCCCATCGACCACCCCTTCTCGCGGATCCCGCTGTTCCGCCTGAACGCGCCGGTCCCCCCGTTCCCCACCAGCTGGACCATCGACGTCACCGACGGCCCCGACCGGGCCGAGTTCGGCGACACGGGCCGGCGCCTGTTCGACGTCCCCTTCACGGTCACCCCGCGAAGCAACCACATCGGGCTGCGCCTCCAGGGCGCAGTACCCCGCCGGGTCACCAAGGGCGAGGTCCTCTCCCGAGGCGTCCCCATCGGCGCAGTCGAAGTACCCGCCGGGGACGAACTCCTCGTACTCCACCGCGGTCGCGGTGTCACGGCCGGCTACCCCGTCCTCGCCGTAGTCACCGCCACCGGCCTGTCCGCCCTGGGCCAGGTCCGCCCCGGCCAGACCATCCACTTCCGCCACCGCACCCTCGCCCAGGCGACCACCGCCCACCGCGCCCAACGCCAAGCGATAGACGCCCTGAGAACCAGAGTCCACACAGCCTTCGAGGCCCTGCGCATCCGCGCACCCGCGGTGACCTGACGCCCCGCACCTCTTCAACACAGGCCCACGTCCGAAGGGCCGCGCGGACCTCTTCAACACAGGCCGGCTTCAAAGGGGCGCGGGGAACTGCGCGACCAGCCCCCACCGGCCCGCACAAAACCCACAACCGCTGCCCCCCCCCACCCGCACATAGCCCACCCGCACACAAAACCCACCCGCACCCGCTCACCCGCTTCCCGCTCACCCGCTGGAAGCACCCCGCACGGAGCCGCATAGCCCCTCGTCCCGCCCCCTGCCCAGACAGGAGACGCCATGAGTACCGTGGCCGCTCAGCCAGTCCCCAACACGGTCGATCCCAGAACCGCCCGCAAGGTCACCCTCGCGGGATGCGTCGGAATCTTCGCCGAGCTCTACGACAACGGCATCTTCGGCTTCATGGCCGGATCGCTCGCCGCCGTCTTCTTCCCGAACACGGACAACGCGACCGCCGTCCAGTTCGTCTTCCTCGGCTACGCCGTCTCCTTCTTCTTCCGCCCCCTCGGCGCCGTCATCTGCGGCCACCTCGGCGACCGCATCGGACGCCAGCGCATGCTGGTCTTCGTCATCCTCCTCATCAGCGCTGCCACCGCGGCCATCGGCGTGCTGCCCACCTACGCCGGCATCGGCATCGCCGCACCCGCCCTGCTGATCCTGCTGCGCGTCGCGCAGGGCTTCTCCGTCGGCGGCGAGGCCTCCGGCGCGATGAGCTTCCTCGCCGAGCACGCCCCGGAGGGCAAGCGCGGCCTGTACACCAGCTACGCGCAGATCGCGTCGTTCCTCGCGCTGCTCACCGGCACCCTGGTTGCCGCCGCCATGACCAGCGGCCTCGGCTCCGCGCGCATGGAGTCCTGGGGCTGGCGCATCCCGTTCCTGCTGGCCGTCCCGCTCGGCATCGCCGGCATCTACATCCGCAAGCGCATCAGTGACACGCCCAACTTCACGCGCCTGAAGGAAGAGGACGGACTCTCCAAGAACCCCCTCAAGGAGGCGTTCGCCTCCGCCGAGCACCGCCGGGCCATGCTGCTGGCCCTGTTCATCCCCCTGATGAATGGCTCCGGCTACTACGTCCTGTTCAGCTACATGCCCACCTTCATGAGCAGCGAGCTGAACTTCAGCAAGGTGCAGGGCCTCCTCGTCACCGCGTCCAGCCTGGTCGCGATCTGTATCGCCATCCCCTACATGGGCCGTCTCTCCGACTGTATCGGCCGCAAGAAGGTCCTCGCCGGAGCAGCCGTCGCCATGGCGATCGTCGGCATCCCCTGCTACCTGCTGATCGGCACCGGCAATGTCGCCCTCGCGGTCATCGGCGCCTGCATCATGGCGGTCGTGTTCGCCGGCCACACAGGTGTCATCCACATCCTGCTCGTCGAACTCTTCCCGACCCGTGTGCGTTACTCCGCCTACGGCCTCGGCTACAACGTCTCCTCCGCCCTCTTCGGCGGCACCGCCCCCTTGCTGATGACCTACCTCATCGCCCAGACGGGCAACGTCAACATGCCGGCCTTCTACGCCGTCATCACGGCCCTGGGCACACTCCTCGCCGTGTCCAAGGTGAAGGACCGCGCCCACCTGCCCCTGCGCGACGCCTGACAGCCCGAGGCATCCAGGCATCCAGGCATTCCGGCACCCGCACGCCCGCGCACCCCCCACCCCGCACAACAAGGAGCACCTCAGCATGCCCATCTCCGACTACAGGACGGCCCTCGTCACCGGAGCGTCGACCGGCATCGGAGCCGTGGTCGTCGAACGGCTCGCCAAGCGCGGCCTCGAAGTACACGCCGTGGCCCGCAACGCCGACCGGCTCAACACCCTTGCCGACGAGACCGGTTGCATCCCGCACGCCGTCGACATCACCGACACCGAGGCGCTCACCGCCGTCCTCGACGGCCTGGAGATCGACGTCCTCGTCAACAACGCGGGCGTCTCCCGCACCGGCAACATCCTCACCGCCGACGAGTTCGCGATCGACGAGCAGATCGCCGTCAACATCCAGGCCGTCCTGCACCTGGTCCGCCTGCTGATGCCCGGCATGGTCGAGCGCGACCTCGGCCACATCGTCAACATCAGCTCCATCGCCGGCGTCTACAACTTCGGCGGCAACACGATCTACCACGCCACCAAGGCAGCCGTGCACACCCTCTCCCGCCAGCTCCGCGTCGACGGCTACGGCCGCCGGGTCCGCGTCAGCGAGATCTGCCCCGGCCGCGTGGAGACCGAGATCTTCGGCCGCCTCCTCGGCGACATGGAGGCCGCCCAGCGCGAGTACTACGACGGCTACGAGTCCCTCAAGCCCGAGGACATCGCCGACGCCATCGAGTTCGCCGTCGACTCGCCCCGGCACGTCAACATCGGCCACATCGAGATCCTGCCCACCTTCCAGGTGCCCGGCGGCCTCAACTTCGAGCGCAGGGAGGGCTGATCACATTGAAGACGGCAGAGCGACTGCGCCGTATCAAGCCCTCCCCGAGCACGGCGGCGGCCCAGCGCGTACGCGAGCTGAAGAGCCAGGGGCTCACCATCCTCGACCTGACGGTCGGCGAGCCGGACTTCGACACCCCCGACCACGTCAAGGCCGCCGCGATCCGGGCCATCGAGGCGGGCGAGACCAAGTACACGCCGGTGAACGGCACTTCGGCCCTGCGTGCCGCGATCGCCGGCAAACTCCGCGAGCGCCACGGCCTGGAGGTCACCGACTCCCGCATCACCGTCGGCGGCGGCGCCAAGCAGGTCATCTTCCTCGCCCTGATGGCCACGTTGGACGAGGGCGACGAGGTCGTCGTCCCCGCCCCGTACTGGGTGTCGTACCCGGACATGGTCCGCGCCAACGACGGCACCCCGGTCATCGTCGACTGCCCGGAGGCGGAGGGCTTCAAGCTGACCCCGGAGCGCCTCAAGGCGGCCCTCACCGAACGCACCCGCTGGGTCGTCCTCAACACCCCGGGAAACCCGACCGGATCCGCCTACACCACCGGCGAACTCCGCGCCCTCGCCCAGGTGTTGCTCGCCCACCCGCACGTCGGCGTCCTCACCGACGAGATCTACGACGAGATCTGGTACGGCGACCAGGACGCCCCGTCCCTCGCGGCCGTCGAACCGGGCCTGGCCGACCGGGTGTTCCTCACCAACGGCGTCTCCAAGACGTACGCGATGACGGGTTGGCGTATCGGATACGGGGTCGGCCCCGCGGACCTGGTCACCGCGATCAACACCCTCCAGTCGCAGACCTCTTCGTGCCCCTCCTCGGTGAGTCAGGCCGCCGCTGCCGCCGCCCTCACCGGACCGCAGGACTTCGTCCAGGACACCGTGCGCGTCTACCGCGCCCGCCGCGACGAGACCGTGAAGCTCGTCAACGACGTGCCCCAGCTCAGCTGCACCGTCCCGGACGGCGGCTTCTACCTCCTGGTCAACTGCCGGGCGGCCATGGGGCAGTTCACCCCTGCCGGCACCCGGATCGAGAACGACGAGGACTTCGCGCTGCACCTCCTCGACAGCCAGCAGGTGGCGGTGATCCACGGAACGGCGTACGGCGCCCCCGGCTACTTCCGTATCTCCTTCGCCACCTCGACGGACGTCCTCACCGAGGCCTGCGAACGCATCGCGACGGCCTGCGCGGAACTGACCAACGCCCCCTCCGAGCACGCTTCCTGAAAGGTCGTCATGATCCGCGTCAGCACGAAGTTCGAGCGGCCGGAGCCGGCCCTCGTCAAGCAGCTCAGCGCTTTCTCCTCGGCCACCGTCCACGAGGCACAGGGCCGCCTCGGGGCACTGGACTCGGCCATCAAGCCGGTCGACCGCACCATGTCCCTGTGCGGCCCCGCCTTCACGGTCCAGTGCGCCCCGCGCGACAACCTGATGCTCCAGACCGCCATCGCCTACGCCCGCCCCGGCGACGTCGTGGTCGTGTCCGCCGGCAACTACGAGGAAGCCGGCTCCTTCGGTGACGTCCTCGCCAACGCCTGCCAGTCCAAGGGCCTCGCAGGCCTGATCACCGACACGGGCGTCCGCGACACCGAGGACCTGCGCGCCCTGGGCTTCCCGGTCTTCTCCCGCAGCGTCTCCATCAAGGGCACGGTCAAGGAGACCGTCGGCCCCATGTGCGAACCGGTCACCATCGGCGGGGTACTCGTCCGCCCCGGCGACATCATGCGCGCCGACGCCGACGGCGTGGTCGTCGTCCGCCGCGAGGACGCCGCCGAGGCGGCCACGGCCTCGCAGGAACGGGTCGACGCCGAGGCGGGGTTCATCGCCGCGTACCGGGCCGGCAAGACGGTGATCGAGATGTGCGGCCTCGCGCCGGTGCTGGCGGCGAAGGGCCTGGTCATCGAGGAGTAGTTCGCCGGCCGCCGGTGATGCCGGGTCTCCCGTACGCCGTGGGCGGTCGGCCGAGGAGCCTTCCGAACGCGGCCGTGTAGGCGGCGGGGTTGTCGTAGCCCAGCATGGTCGCGATGCGTGTGACGGGCGTGCCGGTGGCGAGGTGCCGCAGGGAGTGCAGGACGCAGGCGCGTTGCCGCCACTGCGAGAAGCTCAGGCCGGTGTCGCGCCGGAACAGGCGGGCGAGGGTGCGTTCGCTGATGTTGAGGGCCGCGCACCAACGCGCGGGCGGGTCATGGATGTTCGGCTTCCGCAGGAACGCCTCGCACAGGCCGCGCAGCCCGGGATCGGACGGCAGCGGAACGTCGAGCGGCAGCGGGGTGAGGTTCCTGAGCTCGTGCAGGATGAGGTCGGCGACCGCCGCGTCGCGGCTGTGCTCGGGGTAGCGCGGCTCCATCCCGACGGCCTCGACGATGAGCGTCCGCAGCAGGGCGGAGACGTCGACGGCTTGGCAGCGGGCGGGAAACCACGGCACGGCGGCGGGTTCGACGTAGAGGCTGCGGGTACTGACCCCCGTCATGGTGACCTGGTGCCGGGCCATGGGCGGGATCAGTACCGCGCGGGCGGTGGGAATCGTCCAGCTGCCGTCCGCCGTCTCGACCCGCATGACCCCGGTGGCCGCGTACAGGACCTGGGCACGCCGGTGCTCGTGCCAGACCAGCAGATGGTCCTGGGGGTAGTCGGTGCCGATGGCCAGCACCGCGCGGTCGAGGTTGTCCACCTCCGCGACGGGGATGTTGCGCATGCGCTGAGACTACGCGCCGTGTCTGCTGCGCGTAGGAAGTGGGCACTTCGTCGATTGCCCGCCAGGCATCACGATCCCTAGCGTCTGACCAGTGCTGATCTCGTTCTCCACTCTCCTGTTGTTCGGCTGCCTGACCGGCGTCACGACCGTGCTCTTCGGCTTCGGCGGCGGCTTCGTCACGGTGCCCGTCGTCTACGGCGTCCTGAGCGTCACGGCGCGTCCGGGAGCGGACGCCATGCATGTCGCGGTGGCGACCTCGGCGGCGGTCATGGTCGTGAACGCCGGTGCGGCGACGCTGACCCAGTGGCGGCAGGGCCGACTGCGCCGCGCGTACGTCTGGCCGCTGGCCGCGTTCATCGCGCTCGGCGCCACCGCCGGATCCTTCGCCGCCACCCTGGTCGGCGGTACGGCGCTGCGGCTGCTGTTCGCCGCCTACCTGCTGGTGACGATCACCGACTGCCTGCTGCGCAAGGGCTTCCTCTCCGTGGCGCACCGGACGCCTCCGGAGTCCCTGGGCCGGGGCACCATCACCCTCGGCGGCACGGGCATCGGCCTGGTGGCGGCCGGCCTCGGAGTGGGCGGCAGCGTCATGACGGTTCCCCTGCTGCGGCGCCGGGGCCTGCCCATGGCCGAGGCGACCGCCATGGCCAACCCGCTCAGCGTCCCGGTCGCCGTGGCAGGAACCCTCGTCTACGCCCTCGCCCCCACCGCCCACGCCGCGACCGGACACCTCGGTTACGTCGATCTCGGCGCGGGCGCCGCCCTGCTCCTCGGATCGCTGCCCACCATCGCGCTGGCACGACGGATCACCGGCCGCGTCCCGGACCGCGTCCACTCCACCGCCTACGTCACCCTGCTCGTGGTCGTCCTGATCGTGATGCTGGCCATGGGGGTGTGACGCGGGAACAGCTCGCCGCCCGGTCCCTGGCGGGCCGCGAACGCGGGCTCCCCCTACCGAGCGGTCAGGCTCCACAGATGGTCGGCCGTCCCGTTGTCGTCCCACTGCAGGACCTGCGCACCGGAGGCGGTGCTCATGTTGGTCACGCCGAGCAGCAGTCCGCTGTTGTAGTTGGCGATCTTGTACGTGCCGTCCCCAGCCGGGAGCAGCTGCCAGAGGTGGTCGGCGGTGCCGTTGTCGCCCCAGATGAGGGCGGTGCCGCCGTCCGCGGTGCTCGCGTTGGTGATGCCGAGCAGCAGCCCGCTCGCCTTGTTGGTGATCTTGTACAGCCCGGAACCGGCGGCCGTCAGCGTCCAGGACTGACTGGTACCGGTGCTCGACGTCGCCTGAACGACCGCTGTGCCTTGGGCAGTTGCGGCCCCCAGCGTGTCCAGCGCCAGCCCGCTGTTCCTGTTCTTGATCTGGTACGTCCCCGCCAGCGAGGTCGCGGTCCCGCTGGGTGTGACGACCAGGTGGTAGCCGTCGGAGGCGTTCATCGCGACGGGCACGGTGATCGAGCCGTTCGACACGGTGTAGGTGGCGTCCGAGACGGTGATCGGCGCCGAGACGGCCGTGGTCCGCCCCTTCGACGGCGTGTACTCCAGCTTGACGTGCACGGTGCTTCCGAAGGCGGACAGCGACCCAAGCCCGTTGACCTGTACGGCCGTTGAGCCGACCCCACCCCCGAAGATGACGCTGATCTGCTTCCCGTCGCCGGTCAGCGCGGCGGCGCCGTCGATGCCCGTCTGGGCCGGGGGAGTGGTGGTGAGCATGTTGCCCGACATGTCGCCATACCACTTGTAGAGCCAGTACGACCCGTTCGGTGAGCCGCCGGTGTCGGTCAGGGTGTCGCCGAGGGTGCCGTAGTGGTTCCAGAAGGCGAGTTCGGCGTCATGGACGCCGGCCCGCTCGAACTTGGCGACATAGCCCACCAGTTGACCGGGGACACCGACCTCGCTCGTCGTGCCGTACTCCTCGATCGAGATCGGACGCGGGCTGATGCCCAGGCTCGTTTCGAGCGCGCGGTACGCGGCTACGTGCGCGGCGATGTTCTGCGAGCCCTGCAGTTCGTGCCAGCTCACGATGTCGGGGACGGTGCCGCTGGCCTTGGCGTCGGTGAGGAACGTGCTCATCCAGCTCTGGTTCCACGCCGAGTAACTCGGGCCCTGGACCGGCGTGTTGGCATCCTTCCCGCGGACTTCCTTGTACGTCGTCGCCCACCCCGCGTCGAAGGCGCCGGCCGCCGAGGTGTTCCAGGTCCAGTCGGGCTCGTTCCACAGCTCGTACGCGCTGACGTTGGTGGCGCCGGAGGACTTCACAGACGCGACCTGCTTGTCCACGGCGGACAGCCAGTCGCTCCAACTCACCCACAGATAGGGGAAGTTCGGATACCAGTCGGGCATCCGGACCACCACCTTCGCACCGGCCCGCGCCGCCTTGGACGCCACGACGAGCGCGTCACCGGCAGGTTTCGGCTCCCCGTTGGGCAGTTGGGAGCCGCCCGGTGCCATCTGGACGAAGGTGTTCGGCTTGAGCGGGGTGACCAGGCTGTCGGCGGGGGTGCTCGCGTCGGCCAGACCGTAGAGGCTGCCGGTCGCCACATGGGTGACCGGGCGCAGCGTCGAGGCCGCGTTGACGACCAGGGTGGTCGCGGAGGTGGGGACGGCCTGCGCGGGGGCGGCCGTACCGAGCGCGGCGACGGCCGTGAGGGACGTGGCTCCGAGGGCGGCTCTGAGGGATATGCGGCTCATGACATGGATCTCCTCAAGGAGTGGGGGTGTGAGTAGTGGGGTGTCAGTCCTTCACCGCGCCCGCGGTCACGCCCGCGGCCACGTAGCGCTGGGCGAGGACCAGGAGGACGGCCGCCGGGATCGACGCGACGACGGCGGTGGCCATGATCGCGTTCCACTCCTGGTTGTTGTTGCCGATGTACTTGTAGATGCCGAGAGTGATCGGCCGCCAACTGCCGCCGCCGTCAAGGGTGTTGGCGAAGACGAAGTCGGACCAGGCCCACAGGAAGCCGAACAGCGAGACCGTGACGATCGCGTTGCGGCTCAGGGGCAGGACGATCGACCGGAAGGTGCGCCAGGTGCCGGCGCCGTCGATCAGGGCGGCCGAGATCAGCTCGCCGGGGATGCCCGACATGAACGCGGTGAAGATCATGACGCCGAAGGGCACGGCGATGGTGGAGTCCGCGATGATCAGTCCCCACCAGGAGTTGAGCAGGCCGAGGTCCAGGAACATGCCGTAGAAGCCCATCGCCATGACGATGCCCGGGATCATCTGGGCGATCAGCAGGCCCAGGCTCAGGGCGCCGCCGGTGCGCGGTCGCAGCTTCGCCAGCCAGTAGCCGGCCGGGGCGGCGATCAGGAGAGTCAGGGCGACCGTGCCGATCCCGATCAGCAAACTGGTGCCCAGATAGGGGAGCTGGTCGTCGAGAACCGCCCGGTAGCCCTCGAACGTGGGGTGCAGCGGGAACAGGTCGGGCGGGGACTTGCGCATGTCCTGCTGCGGGGTGAGGGACACGTTCAGCATCCAGTACACAGGGAACAGCATCAGCGCGGTGAGGAAGAGGCCGATCAGGGTGTAACGCCGCCTGCCCGTACGGGACTTCACGCCTCCTGCCTCCTCTGGACACGGATGTACAGCAGCCCGAAGACGAGCGCGATCAGGATGAGGATGTTGCCGACGGCGGCCCCCGGCCCGAACTTCGGCAGCAGCGTGCCGAATCCGAGCTGGTACGACCATGTGGCCAGCGTCGACGAGGAGTCGCCGGGACCGCCCTTGGTCATGATCCAGATCAGGTCGAACACCTTGAGCGTGTAGACCAGCCCGAGGAGCAGGGTGATCGCGGACACCGGCCGGAGCAGCGGAAACGTGATCCGCCGGAACTGCTGCCAGGCGCCGGCCCCGTCCAGGGAGGCCGCCTCGTACAACTCCGCCGGAATGTTCTGCAGCCCGCTGTAGAGGATCACCAGGTTGAACGGGATACCGATCCAGATGTTCGCGACGATCACCGAGACCAGCGCCCAGTCCGGCGAGGTGAGCCACCCGACCGGGCTCACGCCGATGAGGTGGAGCCCGTAATTCACCACGCCGGACTCGCTGTTGAACATCCACGACCAGGTGGACGCCGACACGATCAACGGCAACAGCCACGGGATCAGGAACAACGCCCGCAACGTGGAGGCCAGTCGGAAGTGCCGATTGAAGAAGACAGCGAGCGCGAGCCCGACCCCGTACTGAAAGCCGATCGACACGAACGTGAACACCATCGTGTGCCGCATGGCCGGCCCGAACGTCGGATCGTGCAGCACCGTGGAGAAGTTGTCCCACCCGGAGTACGGAGCATCCCCCTGCACGAACGACCGAACGGTGTAGTCACGCAGGCTCAGATCGAGGTTGCGATAGAGCGGGTAGGCGTAAAAGGCGCCGAGATAGACAAGCAGCGGGGCAACGAATGCGAGCGAGGCGAGCTGCCGCGCCCCAAAGGGGCGCGGGGAACTGCGCGACCAGCCCCCACCGGCCCGCAGGTTCAAAGCCACCAGTCACCCCTTGCCGGCGGCCGACTGAGCCACATCCAACGCACCCTGCGGACTCTTCCCCCCGGACAACGCCGACTGCACAGCCGTCCACAACGGCTGCGAGATCGTGGGGTACTTGGTGCCGAGCCCACCGCTGGTCCGCCCCCGAGCCGCCGCCACCGCAGTGACCCAAGGCTTCAACTCCGGGTTCTTGGAAACTTGCTGGGCCTGCACCGCAGCAGTGGGCGCCACATACATCAACGTCGTGTCGGTCGCGAGCAGACTGCCCGCACTGGTCAGACACGTCACGATCTTCTTGCTGACGCCATAGCGAGCCGTGTCCTTCTGCACCGGCACCGTCACGAACTCCCCGCCGGTCGGCACGGGAGCCGAACCCCCGTTCCGCGCAGGGATGTTGATGATCCCGTACCCGAACCCCGCCTTGTCCGCGTTGCCGAGCTGCCACGTCCCGTTCTCGCTGAACGCGTAGTCCCCCGTGGCGAACTCCTGCCAGCTGGTGGTCTGGGTGTTGTTGAGCACGTCCTTGGGCGCGTACCCCGCGTCCACCCACTCCTTCCACAGCGTCAACGCGGCAGCGCCCTGGGCGGAGTTGAGCTTGGTCAGGTCGCCGCCCGCACCCCAGAACCAGGGCAGGAACTGGAAGCTGCCCTCCTCCGTGTTGATCGCGGAGAACGTGATGCCCTTCTTCCCCGCGGCCTTGACCTTCTTCAGCGCCGCCGTCAGCGAGGCCCAGTCCTTCACGGAGGCGGGATCGACGTGCGCGGCGGTGAGGATCTTCTTGTTGTAGTAGAGGGCAAGGGTGTTGGCCCCCACGGGTATCCCGTACGCAGCCCCGTCCAGGGTGCCCGCGCCGATGATGTTCTTCTGGATCGATGACGTGTCGAGCCCGAGGTCGCTCGTCTTGTTGAGGATGCCCGCCTCGACCAGCGTGGAGACGACGGGGTTGTCCACCAGCATCACGTCCGGCGCGTTGCCCTGCTGTGCGGCCAGCAGCGCCTTGTTGCCCAGGTCCGTCGTGTCGTACGCGGTCCGCTTGATCTTCACTCCGGCCTGCGTGCCGCACTGCGCGACCCGCTTGCCCCAGTCGGAGGAGGCGTCGAACTGCGGGTAGGGGTCCCAGAAGGTGTAGGTCTTGGAGTCGCCGGAGGACGAGGAGGAACCGGAGCCCGAGCCGCACGCGGCGACGGAGACGAGCGCACTGGTCGCGGCGAGCGCGGTGAGGAGGGTTCTGCGGGTTTTTCGCACGGGAGTGACCTCGTTGTCAGGGTGAAACAGGCTGAAGGACAAGGGAGTTCAGGAGGTCGGCAGCCAGACGCGCATGCTGCCGTCCTGCCGGTTGGCCCACGCGTAGTAGGGGATCGCGGTGAGCTCGACAAAGGCGCCGGCCGATGCGGCGTCGGGTCCGGCGGCCCGGTACGGCCACCAACTCCCGTCCTCCACAAGGCGCCTGCGGTAGCCGGCCGCGACGACGGTGGTGACCCCGCCGAGCAGATCCGGGCGGTGCTTCACGGCGAGCGGGCGCGTGGGGTCCAGGACGATGTCGTCCAGTCCGCCGCCGGGGTGGTCCACTTGCTCCAGGCAGTACACGAGCGGCCCGCGCTCGATCGCGACGCAGCCGCGCACCGCGTCCACGCGCGGGTCGGCGGCGGTCAGCCGGGGTTCGAGCCTCAGCTCCAGGACGACCAGGTCACCGGGCGCCCAGGTCCGTTCGAGCCGCAGCCAGCCGCCCTCGACCGGCGCGTCCGTCCGGTCGTAGGACAACTCCCCGACGCGCACCCGGAATTCACGGCACCACTGCGGGATGCGCAGGGACAGGGCCCACGGCTGATCGGGGGTGTCCTCGACGGTGAGGGCGATCGTGCCGTGCCAGGGATAGTCGGTCTCGGCGCGTACGGACATGGCGCCGTAGGAGTAGCGGCCGGTGACGAACTGGTGGATCTGCAGGCCCTGTTCGTCGCCGGACGACAGGTAGTGCTCCAGGGAGGCCAGCAGCCGCATCACGTTCGGCGGGCAGCAGGCGCAGCGGAACCAGCGGGTGCGGCGGGCCGACTGGTCGCCGCCGGGGTCGGTGTGGCCGTCGCGGACCTGGAGCGGGTTGACGTACAGCCAGCTCTCGCCGTCGAGCGACACCCCGGCCAGGAAGCCGTTGTACAGGGTGCGTTCGATCAGGTCGGAGTAGCGGGCCTCGCCGGTGAGCAGGGCCATCCGCCAGCTCCACTGGACCGACGCGATGGCCGCGCAGGTCTCGCAGTACGCGCGCTCGTTGGGCAGTTCGTACGGGTCGCCGAAGTCCTCCTCGTCGTGGTGCGCGCCGAGGCCGCCGGTGAGGTGGGTCTTGGTGGTGGTCATCGCGTGCCACAACCGCTCGGCGGCGGACCGGAGTTCGGGATCGTCCGTCTCGGTGGCCAGGTCGGTGACCGCGGCCAGCAGATACAACTGCCGTACGGCGTGGCCTTCGACGTTGGTCGCCTCGCGCACCGGGACGCGGTCCTGGCAGTAGGCCTCGCCGCCGAGGAGGCCGTGGCCGTGCCGGTTGACGAAGTACCCGGCCAGGTCGAGGTGTGCGCGGTTACCGGTCTCCCGGTAGAGCTCGACCAGCGCGGTCTCCACCTCGGGGTGCCCGTCGATGCCGTCGATCGGCCTGCCGCTGCCGGGCGGCCCGAAGACGAGGCCGAGGTGCTCGGCGAACCCGCGTGCCACATCGAGGAGTTCGGGTCGGCCGGTGGCCCGGTGATGGGCCACCGCCGCCTGGATCAGATGACCCGCGCAGTACAACTCGTGTCCCCAGCGCAGGTCTTGGTAGCGCGCGCCGCCCTCCCGCACCTGGAACCAGGTGTTGAGGTAGCCGTCGGCCTGTTGCGCGTCCGCGACCAGGGCGATGATCCGGTCGACCGCCGACTCCAGTTCGCCGTCGGGCTGTTGGGCGAGTTGCCAGGAGGCGGCCTCCAGCCACTTGTAGACGTCTGTGTCGACGAACGGGTACGCGCCCCGGTACTCGCCCTCGGCGGTGCCGGCCGCCAGCCGCAGGTTGTGCAGATTGCCCGCCGACTCCAGCAGTTCCGGGCCCTGGGGGAGGGAGACCCGCGCGTTGACCTCGCGGCGGGTGTGCCAGAAGCCCGCGTCGACATCGGCGGTGGCGGGCCGCAGTGCCGCGCGGGCGGCCGGGCCGAGCCGGACCGGGCCGCGGGGGGAGGGGGCGGAAGGGATGCGGGGCATGGCTCTCCGGTTCTGCTCAGGAACTCGTTTGAGTAATCGTTTTCCTGGAGGAGAGTAGAGGGGAACGACAGAGTCTGGTCAAGTGGCAGAGCAAAGGTTTTTTCAGCTTGCCTGGGGGCTGCTACTGTCGCCGATGAGGCCGTCAGCGCCGACATGCAGCCGACGCGAAGGAAAAGGATTGCCCGTGACCTCTGCTCCTCGTTCGCCCTCCGCGGGCCGGGCCAGACTCGCCGATGTCGCCGCGCTCGCGGGCGTCAGCGTGGGCACCGCGTCGAAGGCGCTGAACGGCGGCGGACGGATGCGGCCCGAGACCCGGCAGCGGGTGCTGGACGCGGTCGAGGCCCTCGGATTCCGGCCGAACCAGAACGCGCAGAGCCTGCACACCGGCCGGAGTTGGACGGTCGGCCTGATGACCACGGACGGCATCGGCCGGTTCAGCACGCCGGTGCTGCTGGGCGCCGAGGACGCGCTCGGAGCCGGCAAGATCTCCGTGCTGCTGTGCGACACCCGGGGCGACGCGATCCGCGAACAGCACCATCTGCGCAACCTCATGGACCGCCGGGTCGACGGCATCATCGTCACCGGCCGCCGCACCGACCCGCGCCCCCCGCTCGCCGGCGTCGACGAGGTCCCGGTGGTCTACGCGCTGTCCCCGTCCACCGACCCGGACGACACCTCCGTGGTCTCCGACGACGAGGGCGGCGCGCACCTCGCCGTAGAACATCTGCTGGCCACCGGCCGCACCCGGATCGCGCACATCACGGGCCCGGCCCACCACGCCGCCGCCCGCGACCGGG
>NZ_JAWOAI010000231.1:0-15096 GCF_033194735.1 Streptomyces sp. W16 | reverse complement strand
GCCGACGAGGCGTCGTCGGAGGCCGGGGCGTGTTCGGGGGAGGCTTCCGAGACGGCGGGGGGCTTTACGGCGACGGGGGCGGGCTGCACGGGAACGGGTGCGGGTGCGGGGGCGGACGTAGGAGCAGGGGCGGGTGCGGGTGCGGGTGCGGGGGCGGACGTAGGAGCGGGTGCGGGTGCGGGAGGTGTGGCAGGCGTGGCAGGTGTGGCAGGTGTGGCAGGTGTGGCGTCCTGAGCCGCCTCAAGGGCCAGGGGCTCGGAAGCCCGAGTCTGAAGGGCCCGCACCACCGGAGCGCCCTTCTCCAGCTGGACCCGCTCGCTGTCGGCCTTCTCCGTACTGCCCCTCTCCAGCTCCGCCGTCTGCGGATCCTCCGTGTCCAGCAACCGCACCGCGTGGCGCCCGAGTTGGGCGACCAGGCCGCTCGGCAGCCAGGGGTCGCGGGAGCGGCCCCCGGAGACCGTGTCCTCCGCGCCCGTACGGTCGAGGATCTGGTTCAGGGTCGGCCGGGTGGCCGGGTCCTTGCGCAGGCAGTCGCGGACCAGTTCGGCGATGCCCTCGGGGACGCCCGTCAGGTCGGGTTCCTCCTGGGTGATGCGGAACATCAGGGCGTGGACGCCGCTGTTGGCGTTGCCGAAGGGGAGCGTGCCGGTCGCGGCGTAGGCGAGGACGGAACCGAGGCAGAAGACGTCGCACGCCGGGGTGACGCGGTCGCCCCGCACCTGTTCCGGCGCCATGAATCCGGGCGAGCCGACCAGTGAGCCGGTGCGGGTGAGCCCGTCCCCGGCCTGGGTCTCCAGGGCCCGCGCTATGCCGAAGTCGATGACGCGGGGGCCGTCGATGGTCACCAGCACGTTGGACGGTTTGAGGTCGCGGTGGACGATGCCGGCGGCGTGGATGTCCTGGAGCGCGTGCGCGAGCCCGGCCGCGAGGATCCGTACCGAACGCTCGGGCAGCGCCCCGTGGTCGCGTCCGACGACCTGTTGCAGGGTGGGCCCGGCGACGTAGCCGGTGGCCACCCAGGGCACCGCGGCCTCGGTGTCGGCGTCCAGGACGGGCGCGGTCCAGTGGCCGCCGACCCGCCGCGCGGCCTGCACCTCCTGCCGGAACCGGGCGCGGAACTCCTCCTGCGCGGCCAGGTCCTCCCGCACCAGCTTGACGGCGACCGTGCGCCCCCGGTCCGACCGGGCCAGGTACACATGCCCCATGCCGCCGGCCCCGAGCCGGGCCAGCAGCCGGTACGCCCCGATCCGCTGCGGATCGGCCGCCCCCAGTTTCTCCACGACCGCGCCGCCTCCCCTGAAATCCCCGGTCACGCCCCGGTCACGCCCCCGTGCCCTGCGCCCTGCGCGAAACCGAGAATAGTGCGGGGATACGACGGGACGGCCGGACCGGTGTCTACGGTTCCGTAACGGGAGACCGGACCTGCCGTGCACCGGGGCGCCCCCGCACCACCCCCTCTACAGGCTGGGGTAATTTCTAACCGGTCACCAGGATGGACAGTGGTTAGTTTTACCCCCACACTCCAGCAAGCCCCCACACCGGACACCCACCCTGGACAACCTGTCGCGTAAAGCCGCCGACCACAGACAGGACGCCGATACCGTTTCCGCATCGCGGACATTTACGCTCGCCGCCATGACCCCTCAGCCCAACCCCCAGGCCGGCGCCGCCGTGAAGGCCGCGGACCGTGCGCATGTGTTCCACTCCTGGTCCGCGCAGGAGCTCATCGACCCGCTCGCCGTGGCCGGCGCGGAGGGCTCGTACTTCTGGGACTACGACGGCAGGCGCTACCTGGACTTCACCAGCGGGCTCGTCTACACGAACATCGGCTACCAGCACCCGAAGGTCGTCGCCGCGATCCAGGAGCAGGCCGCGACCCTCACCACCTTCGCGCCCGCCTTCGCGATCGAGGCCCGGTCCGAGGCCGCCCGGCTGATCGCCGAGCGGACGCCCGGGGACCTGGACAAGATCTTCTTCACCAACGGTGGCGCCGACGCCGTCGAGCACGCCGTGCGCATGGCCCGGCTGCACACCGGGCGACCGAAGGTACTGTCGGCGTACCGCTCTTACCACGGTGGTACGCAGCAGGCGATCAACCTCACCGGCGACCCGCGCCGCTGGGCCAGCGACGGCGCCGCCGCCGGTGTCGTGCACTTCTGGGCGCCCTTCCTGTACCGGTCCCGTTTCTACGCGGAGACCGAGGAGCAGGAGTGCGCGCGGGCTCTTGAGCACCTGGAGACGACGATCGCCTTCGAGGGGCCGGCCACGGTCGCCGCGATCGTCCTGGAGACGGTTCCGGGGACCGCCGGGATCATGGTGCCGCCGCCCGGCTATCTCGCCGGGGTGCGTGAGATCTGCGACAAGTACGGGATCGTCTTCGTCCTCGACGAGGTGATGGCCGGCTTCGGACGGACCGGTGAGTGGTTCGCGGCCGACCTGTTCGACGTCGTACCGGACCTCATGACCTTCGCCAAGGGCGTGAACAGCGGATACGTACCGCTCGGCGGGGTCGCCATCTCCGGCGCGATCGCGGACACCTTCGGCAAGCGGCCCTACCCGGGCGGGCTGACGTACTCCGGGCACCCGCTGGCCTGTGCCGCGGCAGTCGCGACGATCAACGTCATGGCCGAGGAGGGGGTCGTGGAAAACGCGAAGCACCTCGGTACGGCCGTGGTCGGGCCCGCGCTGCGCGCGCTGGCCGAGCGGCACCCGAGTGTCGGCGAAGTGAGGGGCGTCGGGATGTTCTGGGCGCTCGAACTGGTGAAGAACCGGGAGACGCGCGAGCCGCTGGTGCCGTACAACGCGGCCGGTGAGGCCAACACGGCGATGGCCGCGTTCGGAGCCGCCGCCAAGCAGCAGGGGCTGTGGCCGTTCATCAACATGAACCGCACCCACGTCGTCCCGCCGCTCAACGTGACCGAGGCCGAACTGAAGGAGGGCCTCGCCGCCCTGGACACCGCGCTCTCCGTGGCGGACGAGTTCACCTCGTAAAACGTCGGCCAATACGGCGACGAATACACCTCGTAACACCCGGAATGGGCGGGTCCGTTCCCCGGGTGCCCGGATACGGGCAGGGCGGGAACCCGAACGCGTAAGGTGACGTGCTCGTAGACATATACGAGTACGCCATCGAACGCGACGAGGGAGACGCTCCGACGATGCCCGGAAGCAGCGGCAACGGCGCCGTTACCCGCAGCACCCTGCGGCAGCAGATCGCCGACGCGCTTCGCGACGAGGTCCTGGCCGGCCGGCTCCAGCCCGGCCAGGAGTTCACGGTGAAAGAGATCGCCGAGCAGTACGGCGTCTCCGCGACCCCGGTCCGGGAAGCGCTCGTCGATCTCTCCGCACAGGGACTCCTGGAGGCCGACCAGCACCGCGGCTTCCGCGTCCACGAATACTCGGTGACCGACCACCGCGGCATGATCGAGGCCCGCGCCCTGGTCACCGAGGGCATGTTCCTGGCCCTCGCCGAGGGCCACCCCGTCTTCGACCGCACCGACGACCCCCGTACGGTCGCCGCGCTCGCCGGGGCCCGCCGCCGCGGCGAGGAGGCGCAGCGCGCCGCCGAGGCCGGTGACCTCACCGTGCTGATCGGCTACGACCTGCGGTACTGGCGCGAGCTGAGCACCATGTTCGGCAACCCCTACCTCGGTGACTTCCTGCACCGGCTGCGCGTCCAGTCCTGGGTGTGCACGGTGCAGCATCTGCGCCGACTGACCGACCTGCGCGGGCAGTTGTGGTCCGAGCACACCGAACTGGTCGATGCCCTGGCGCGCCGCGACACCCCGGCCGCGCGCTCGATCGTCCTGGCGTACAACACGCACTCCCTCGACCTCATCGAGCGGCTGGCCGCCCGGTGACCGGACCGGAAAGGGCCGCTCCGGCCGTGGACCCCAGTGTCGTCGTCGTGGACCTCAGTGTCGTCGTGCCCGCCTACAACGAGGAACAGCGGCTCGGGCCGACACTCGACGCGATCACCACATATCTGAGCGACAACGAGGGCCGCTTCGGCGACTGGGAGATCATCGTCGCCGACGACGGCTCCGACGACGGCACCCGCGAGGTCGTCACCTCCCGCGCCGACCCGCGTGTGCAGTTGGTCACCAGCCCCCGCAACCGCGGCAAGGGCAACGCCCTGCGCCTCGGGGTCGCCGCCTCACGCGGACGCCGGGTCCTGGTCACGGACGCCGATCTGGCCGCGCCCATCGAGGAGTTGGAGAAACTCGACAAGGAGCTGAGCGAGGGCCGTGCGGCGGCGATCGGCTCCCGGGCCGCGCCCGGCGCGACCATCGAGAGCCACCAGCACCCGGTCCGCGAACTCCTGGGCCGCGCAGGCAACTTCCTCATACGCCAGGCCGCGGTGCCGGGCATACGCGACACCCAGTGCGGCTTCAAGCTCTTCGAGGGCGACCGCGCCCGCGAGGCCTTCGCCGCCTCCCGCATCAACGGCTGGGGCATCGACGTAGAAGTCCTCCAGCACTTCCGCCGCGCAGACTGGGACGTCGCCGAGGTTCCGGTCCGCTGGGCCCACCAGTCCGGCTCGAAGGTACGGCCCCTCGACTACGCCCGGGTCCTGACCGAACTCGCCCGCCTGCGCGCCCGCTCCCTGCGCCCGGTCGACATCCTGGTCACCCTCCTCTTCCTCCTCATGTCCGTCGCCCTCTACTCGGGCCGCCTCTTCGACCCCGACCACCGCTACCTGGTCGACTCGATCCAGGACCAGAACCAGTGGGAGTGGTTCTTCGCGGTCACCGCCGACAACGTCGCCCACCTCCACAACCCGTTCCTCTCCAACCTCCAGGGCTTCCCCGACGGCGTGAACCTCATGGCCAACACGGTCATGCTCGGCCTGTCGGTGCCCTTCGCGCCGCTCACCCTGCTGGCAGGACCCGCGGTCTCCCTCAGTGTCTGCATGGCACTCGGCCTCGCGGCCACGGCCGCCGCCTGGTACTGGCTGATCGTCAAGCGTGTCGTACGGCAACGGGCCGCGGCCTTCGTCGGCGCCTCGCTGGCGGCCTTCGCCCCGCCGATGGTCAGCCACGCCAACGCGCACCCCAACTTCGTCATCCTCTTCATGATCCCGCTGATCATCGACCGCGCCCTGCGCCTGTGCACGGGCACCCGGGTGGTCCGCGACGGCATCGTGCTCGGCGTCATGGCGGCCTACCAGATCTTCCTCGGCGAGGAACCCCTCCTCCTGGCCTCCATCGGCATGGTCCTGTTCGCCGCGTCCTACGGAGTCCTCCACCGGGATGTCGTCCGCACGTCCTGGCGCCCGCTCCTCAAGGGCCTCGGCCTCGCGGCGCTGGTCTGCGCACCGATCATCCTGATCCCCCTCTGGTATCAGTTCGTGGGGCCGCAGAGCTACAAGAGCGTCCTGCACGGCGACAACGCCGGCAACAGCCCCCTCGCCCTGCTCTCCTTCGCCGAACGCTCCCTGATCGCGGGCGACGAGATCCGGGCCAACTCCCTCTCCCTCAACCCCACCGAGCAGAACGCCTTCTACGGCTGGCCGCTCGTCGCCCTCGCCTTCGCCATCGTCGTACGGCTGTGGGAGCAGGCCCTCGTCAAGGCGCTCGCGTTCACGGCGGTCGCCGCCGCAATCCTCTCCATGGGCCCCAAGATCCGCATCCCGCTCACGGACACGATCTACCCCGGCCCCTGGGCGCTGCTCGCCCACAAGCCGCTCTTCGAGTCGGTGATCGAGGGCCGGGTCGCGATGATCTGCGCACCGGCGCTGGGCATGCTGGTGGCGATCGCGGTCGAACGGCTGGCGGCGACACGCGAGTTGGGCACGCAGTACGTGGGCCTGCTCGCCGTCTGCCTGGCGCTGCTCCCCCTCGTCCCCGCGCCGCTGAAGGCGGTCGACCGGGCCGCGGTACCGGCCTTCTTCACGGACGGCACCTACAAGTCGTACGTCCGCGCGGGCGAATCCCTGGTCCCGATCCCGCTGGCCGACCCGGGCGCGGCCGAGCCCCTGCACTGGCAGACAGCCTCCGACCTAGGCTTCAAGATGCCCGGCGGCTACTTCAACGGCCCCTACGGCGCCGACCGCATCGGCATCTACGGCGCCTCGCCCCGCTACACCTCCAACATGCTGCGGGACGTCCGCTACACCGGTGTCATCCCGACCATCGGCAAGAACTGGCAGGCGCAGGCCAAGGCCGACTTCGCGTACTGGCACGCGGGCGCCCTGGTGATCGCGCCGGGGCCCAACGACGACAAGCTCCGCACCGCTGTGGAAAAGCTGACCGGCAAACCCGGTAAGTGGGTGGACGGCGTGTGGGTATGGGACCTGCACGAGGGGAGCTGACCCGGGCCGCACCGACTACTCTTCCCCCTACTCTTGCCTGACCACCATGCGAACACCACGCTGCGCAGCGAGTAACCGAGGAGCCCCTTTTGGCCTGTGACCTGTGGCTGGTCCCGCTCGTCGACGTGTTGTGCCACACCCCCGACAATCCGTTCGCCGACGAACTCGCGCTCTACAACTCGCTGCTGGACGAGGCCGGGCTCCCTCCGGTGCCGGTGTACCAGTACATGCCGGGACTGTCCGGCGAGGTCGCCCCGGTGGCCGGATTCGACTACGACGCGCTGCACTTCCTGCGCCGGGCCTACCTCCTCCAGGTCTGCGGCCTCCCGGTGACCCCGGTGGACGACCTGGGCGGCGACTACGAACAGCTCCTGGAGATGTTCGAGACCACGGCCCAGCAGTCCCACCTGGTCTGGCACTACGACCACGCGGGCGCCTACGTCCCGGTCGACTTCCCGCACCCGCTCGCGAACGACGAACTCCTGGCCGGCGGCGGCCCGTTGGGCTCGTCCCAGACCCTGCTCCGCGAGCTGGAGTTCGTGGCCCCGACGATCGGCATCGACCCGGCGAACCCGCCCACGGCACCGCAACCCCCCGCCGCGCCCACGGAGTTGGAGGAACCGGCCGTCGCCGCGCCGTACGATCCCAGCCCGTTCGCGCGCGAGCGGCACGTCTGGCTCGGGCTGCACGCGGCGGCGACGCGCAGCCTGGCCCAGGGCTCGATGATCGTGTTCAGCTAGCGGACTGGTGGGCTGGTGGACTAGCGGATCTTGGCGAGGCCGCTCGCGACGTCCTCCGCGTTCATCACCGGGGTGTAGGTCAGTTCGGCACCCAGGTTGAGGAAGAACGGCTCACTGATCGACGGGATGTCGGAGGGGTCCTTGAGGTCGAAGAACAGGAACGCGGTGCGCTTGCCACCGTCTGCGGTGAAGTAGGCCGCCTCGGGCTTGATCTGCTCCAGGGACTCCTCCATCAGCTTCCCCAGAGTTCCGTTGCGGATGGCCTCGTTCCCCTTCTCCGTGTCCATGGACGCTTTCAGCATCATGCGCATCGCAGTCACCTTCTCCTGGTCGGCGTGCGCGGGGCGGACAACTTCAGGATATGCCCGGACAAAGGGGGCGTCCCGGCGAGGACGCCCCCCTCACGCCCGCGGTCCCCTAAAAAAAGCGTGACACCTTCGGGGAATCCGACACACTTTTCCGGGACACCCACCTTCCCCCCACGCCAAACTGCTCACATGAGCAGCTCACAGCATGTCCAGGCTCCGCCCGGAATGGGCACCGTGTACCGCGCGACGCTGGACGCGCTGGCCATGCGCGGGCCCCGGCGCACGGGCATCACCCACATCGCCAAACTGGCCGACACCAACCGCCAGTTCTTCTACCGGAACTGGGCCACTCCCCAGGTGCTGCTGCGCGATGCCACGCTGCAGGAACTGAAACACGTGCTGCAGCGGGCCCTGGAAGTACCCAGCCCGTTGCCGCCACCGCGGTGCCAGGGGGTGCGCTTCGTGGTGCGGGCGGCCCGGCTGTTGCGGGAGCATCCGGTCGTCGCGGCCATGGCACGGACCGAACCGGCGTTGACGTACGCCGCCGTGCTCCGTCCGGACACCGTGTGGCACGGGACGGCCTGGCAGTGGCTGACCGAGCATGTGACCGCGCATGTGCCCGGCGGCACCGAACGGGACACCGTCACGCTCGCCGTGCTCACCACGGCGCTGCCGTACGCGCTCATCCCGCCGGAGGAGTCCTCCGAGGACGAACGGGCGGCCGTCGACCGGCGGTTGGGCCAAGCCCTGCACGCCTGCCTCGGCCTGCCACTCACCTGCCCCGACTGACCTCTGCCCGACCTCTACAAGTCCTGGAAGAACCACAGGGACAGGGTCAGCGCCACGACCCCGCGCACCGCGGCCGACGTCAGGATCACACCTCGGAGCCTTCCCGTACGCAGCCACAGGGCCCATGTCACCAGCAGCGACAGCACGACCGCGAGGATCAGGACCACGGGGGCGGAATCGTCGTACAGAGCGTCCCGGTGGGTCCACAGCAGGTACGTCCACCACACAACGGCCGCCGTGCTGAGTACGGACTCCAGGAGCAGGGCGGTACGGGCCTCACCGGGCTCCAGGACTTGCGTGGCCATCCGGACTCCTCACGCTCACTCGATCGATACGCCACTGCCCGGGGAGAGACCCCGGGGCAGCGGCGTAGAAGGTAGGTCCGGAGTCTAGAAGACCGCCGTGCCGGCCTGCGTCAGCTTCCAGTTGGTCGCCGCGAACGCGGTCGGGTCGATCGTGCCCTTGGCCGTGGCGTAGGCGATCATCAGGTCGCGGACCTGGTTGGTGGAGCTGTACGCGGTCTCCGCGGCGGCGATGTGCGGGTAGCCGCTGCCGCCGTTGGCACGGTAGTTGTTGACCGCGACGACGAAGACCTGGTCGTCGGCGACCGCCGTGCCGTTGTAGGTCAGGTTCTTGATGCGCGAGCCCTCGGCCTGCGCGATGTCGACGTCGTACGAGACACCGGCCGCCGTGTCGTACATGTAGTCCCAGAAGCTGTTGGCGTTCGTCAGCGTCGCGGTGTCCACCTTCGTACCGGCCGGCACCTGGTGGTAGTACTTCGCCGCGAACTCCAGGTAGTCCTTGAGCTGGGCGCCGGTGAGCTTCTTGCCGTAGAGGGTGTTCTCGTAGATGTAGAGACCCGCCACGTCACGGATCGTCACATCGCCCGCCGGGATGGTGGCCGTGCGGCTGAAGCATGCCGCCACCGAGATCAGCGGAAGCGCGGCGTCCGCCGTCGACAGGCCCGACTTCACCGCGTCCATCTGGACCTGGTGGATGAAGTCGATCGCGGGGACGTCCTTCCAGCAGGCCTCCGCCGTCGACATGGCCTCCGTACAGGTGCCGATCGCCGTGTTGACGTACTTGACCACCAACTCGTGGTCGGCCGTGAGGAGTTCGGTGATCCTCTTGTCCTCCGCGACGGTGTTGCTGTTCAGCGTGCTCGCGGTGGTGCTGGTGATCTTCCAGCAGCCGCGCTCCAGTTCCAGCTCGAAGTCGAAGACCGAGAGGCGGTAGCCGTAGCAGTACGGCTCGGAGAGGACGACGTCCTTGCCGGTCTCCTCGTTCTTCACGGTGTACGACGAGACCTCGGTGTGCGTGTGGCCGACGAGGATGGCGTCGATGCCGGGGACCTGCTCGGCCACCAGGTTCGACGCGTTCTCCACGTAGGGGAGTTCGTCGCCCCACGACGTCGAGCCGTCCAGGCCCGAGTGGTCGGTGAGGAAGACGACGTCGCAGCCCAGCGCGCGCAGCCGCGGCACGTACTTCTTCGCCTGCTCGACCAGACCGGTGAAGGTCATCTTCCCGGAGACGTTGTCCTTGTCCCACAGGGCGATGCCCGGGTTGGTGAGGCCGAGGATGCCGACCTTGATGTCGGGCGCCCCGGGCACCTTGATGTGCTTGACCGTGTAGGGCTGGAAGGCCGGCTTCAGCGTCTTCGCGTCCAGGGCGTTGGCGCCGAGCAGCGGGAAGTGGCACTGCTTCTCGAAGGTGCGGACGACCTCGATGCCGTAGTTGAACTCGTGGTTGCCGAGGGCGGCGGCGTCGTAGCGCATCTCGTTCATGGCGACCGCCATGGGGTGCTTGGGGCCGCGCTTGCCGTCCTTGCCGGTGATCGGGTCGACGCTCGCGTAGTACGACGCGAGGGACGTGCCCTGGATGATGTCGCCCGCGTCGACGAGGAGCACGCGGCCCTCGCCCTTCTCCGCGCGCAGGTTCTTGACGAGGGTGGCGATACGGGCGATGCCGTACGTGTTGCCCTTGGAGTCCACCGGGGCCGCGTTGGTGTAGTAGTCCCAGTTGAAGACGTGACTGTGCAGGTCGGTGGTGCCCAGGATGGAGAACGACCAGGTCTTCGGCTTGGGCTTCGGCCGGTGACGGTCGGCGGCCTCGGCAGGGGTCGCCGCCGCTGTCCCCGCGACGGCCACGACAGCGCCGGTGACGGCGGACTTCTGCACGAACTCACGGCGGTTCATGGGATTGACGGGCATTCGGGACTCCTGGAAGGGCACAGAGGGCGGGTGTGGCATGCGGGGCGCGGCGGGCTACCCGCGTAGATGCTGGCCTCCGCCTGTTACCGGCGTAACCACGGACAGCCCAAGGGCCGGTCAAGGTTTCCCAAGACCGGCCCAAGTGAAGCCACCGTTCGCCGTTCTAGATGAACGAGTTGATCTCGAT
Source organism: Streptomyces sp. W16 (assembly GCF_033194735.1). NCBI lineage: Bacteria > Bacillati > Actinomycetota > Actinomycetes > Kitasatosporales > Streptomycetaceae > Streptomyces > Streptomyces sp. W16. The sequence continues at coordinate 4,549 of NZ_JAWOAI010000231.1, read as the reverse complement.
CGTCTCCGTACGGCCGGGGCCGACACCGATCGCGGAGATCGGGGCGCCCGACATCTCCTCCAGGGCCTTCACGTACGCCTGCGCGTTCTTCGGGAGGTCCGCGAAGGTCTTGGCCTTCGTGATGTCCTCGCTCCAGCCGGGCAGGTTCTCGTAGATCGGCTTCGCGTGGTGGAAGTCGGTCTGCGAGTACGGGAGTTCCTCGACGCGCTTGCCGTCGATCTCGTAGGCCACACAGACCGGGATCTGCTCCCAGCCGGTGAGGACGTCGAGCTTGGTGAGGAAGAAGTCGGTCAGGCCGTTCACGCGGGTCGCGTAGCGGGCGATGACCGCGTCGAACCAGCCGCAGCGCCGGTCACGGCCGGTGGTGACGCCCCGCTCGCCGCCGATGCGGCGCAATGCGTCGCCGTCCGCGTCGAACAGCTCGGTCGGGAACGGGCCCGAGCCGACCCGGGTCGTGTAGGCCTTCAGGATGCCGATGACCCGGCTGATCTTCGTCGGGCCGACACCGGAGCCGGTGCAGGCGCCGCCGGCGGTGGGGTTGGAGGACGTGACGAAGGGATAGGTCCCGTGGTCGATGTCCAGGAGCGTGCCCTGCCCGCCCTCGAAGAGGACGACCTTGTCCTGGTCCAGCGCCTGGTTGAGCACGAGGACCGTGTCGGCGACGTACGGCTTGAGGCGGTCCGCGTAGGACAGCAGCTCCTCGACGACCTGCTCGATGGCGATCGCGCGGCGGTTGTAGAGCTTCGTGAGCATCTGGTTCTTGATGTCGAGGGACGCCTCGACCTTCTGGGTGAGGATCGACTCGTCGTAGAGGTCCTGGACCCGGATCCCGACGCGGTTGATCTTGTCCGCGTAGGTCGGGCCGATGCCGCGGCCGGTCGTCCCGATCTTCCGCTTCCCGAGGAAGCGCTCCGTCACCTTGTCCACCGTCACGTTGTAGGGCGTGATGATGTGAGCGTTACCGCTGATCAGGAGCTTGGACGTGTCGACGCCGCGCTCGTTCAGCCCGTTCAGCTCGGAGAACAGGACCGACGGGTCGACGACGACACCGTTTCCGATGACCGGAGTGCACTCCGGTGTGAGGATCCCGGAAGGGAGCAGGTGAAGGGCGTACTTCTGATCGCCCACGACTACCGTGTGGCCGGCGTTGTTGCCGCCCTGGTAGCGCACCACATAGTCGACGGACCCACCTAGCAGGTCCGTCGCCTTTCCCTTGCCTTCGTCACCCCACTGAGCACCGAGCAGCACAAGTGCGGGCACGCGCGTACACCCCTTCCGGGCGGGGCATGTCCAAGGTCAGAGACGTACGCCGCACAGCGTGTGCCTCGTACGTCAGCGACCCTCGTCGGCCGCAACCCGTCGGACCGGATGCCCCGGAATAGACGAAGCCCCTGGCGCAATAGCGCAAGGGGCTCTTGCACAAAGATGCTACCCGAGGAAGCGAGGCATGGCCGAGGTGGCGACTTTCGCGACTTCCGATCAGCTCCTGGTCGTCATCGATCCGGTCGCCCGGCGCACCGACGGAGAGTCCGTCCGCATCGCGAAAGACGTGCTCAGCGCGGGTGCGGCGACCAAGGTGTGCATGCCGGAGGGGCCCGAGGAATTCGCCCGGGTACTCGCACGGCGGGGTTCGCGCCGGCCGGTGCTCGTCGGCGACGACCGGGCGCTGCTGCGCACGGTGTCCCTGCTGTACCGGCAGCGGGAGCTGGCCGGATGTGCCCTGTCGATGGTGCCGGTGGGCGGTGCGCTGTCCCTGGCGGGGGCACTGGGGGTGCCCACGGGGGCGGTGGCGGCGGCGCGGGCGGTGCTCGACGGGGTCGTACGGCGGATGGATCTGCTGGTGGACGACAGCGACGGGGTGGTGCTCGGCGCGCTGCGGATCCCGCCGCTGGCCCTGCGGGAGGCTCCGCCGGAGGAGACGGAGACGGTGGCGTCGGCGCCCTCCGGTTCCGGCCACCACCTATGGCTGCGGACGTGCCAGTCCCTGGTACGGACCCTGGTCCCCGCCCGCGCGCCCCGCGAGCCCCTCTCGACGGTGCCCCGGCAGCCCGGTCCGGCGCGGCTGCGGGTCGAGGTCGACGGGGTGACCCTGGTGGACCTGGACCAGCCGGTGGAGGGGGTCTCCGTGACCCCCGGCGCTTCGGGACTGGCCGAGGTGGAGGTACGGCCGGTGTCGGTGGGCGCGGAGGCCTCACCGCTGTACGCGCGGGGGCGGACGGTGACCGTGTCGGGGGCGGACTTCCGCTACCGGGCGGACGCGACGGTGGCGGGGCCGGTGCGGACTCGGACGTGGGTGGTTCGGGAGGGGGCTTGGGGGCTTACGTTGCCGGGGTGAGGCGGGCTTTTCTCGCCCCCGCCGCCCCTACCCGTCCCATCCCCCAGGGGCTCCGCCCCTTCGACCCCGACTCGGGGGCCGGCCCCCGGACCCCCGCTCCTCAAACTCCCCCAGAGGGGGCACCCCCAAGGGGCTGATTTTCGGACCCACGCTGCTCAAGAAGCGGAGGGGCTGGAATCCAGCATCGGCGCGTCCGACTCGTCCTTCAGGGTCACCCCTGTCGCACCCAACTCCCGGGCCCGCCCCATCAACCCCGCCAACTTCCCCGCCGCCACCTCGTACGTCAGCCCCAACGGCGGCCGGATGTTGCTCAGGCAGTTCCTGTCCGCGTCCGTCGTGACACCCGGCTTCGGGCGGTACGTCAGGTACGCGCCCAGTGAGTCCGCCGCCGACATCCCGGGGCGTTCGCCGACCAGGACCACGACCATCGTCGCGCCCATCGCCGAGGCGATGTCGTCGCCGAGGGCCACGCGGGCCTGTTCCGCGAGGACGACCGGGGCCACTTGCCAGGACGTCGGCAGGAGTGCGGTCGTCGCGCGCACCATCGCCGCCGCGTGCTCGTGCACCGCCCGGCTGGACAGGCCGTCGGCGACGACGAAGACGACGTCCCAGTCACCGACGGGAAGGTGCGCGCGGTCGGCGGGATCCAACCGGCGTCCCAGGTCCGGGCGTTGGAGATACGTGAGCCGGTCGGGCGCCGCGCTGCGCACCCGTACCGTCGGCTCGCCGCGCAGCGCCGCCGCCACCACGTCCGGTTCGAACGGCGAGTGCACCGCGTCCCGCGCCGCCGCGTGCGCGGCCTGCAACTCCAGCCGGTGATGGGTGGGCAGACCCGAGCCCGCCCTCCCGAGGCCGATCCTCGCCTGAGTGTGGCGGCGCAGGCTCGGCCACAACTCACCGCCCAGCAGCTCCACTTGACCGGTCGTCATGCCGCCAGTTCCCTTCCGATCGCCGTCAACGGGTGGGCCGTGGCGGACACGTCCCTGATCTCGCCGCTCTCGCCCAGCAGTCCGATGGAGTCGAGCCATGCCTCGAACTCCGGTGCCGGGCGCAGTCCGAGGACCTCGCGGAGGTACAACGCGTCGTGGTACGAGGCGGATTGGTAGTTGAGCATGATGTCGTCGCCGCCCGGTGTGCAGATCACGAAGGACGCGCCTGCCACGCCGAGCATGGTGAGCATGGTGGCGATGTCGTCGTCGTCCGCGTCGGCGTGGTTGGTGTAGCAGATGTCCAGGCCCATCGGCAGGCCGAGCACCTTGCCGCAGAAGTGGTCCTCCAGGGCGGCGCGGAGGATCTGCCGGCCGTCGTACAGGTACTCCGGGCCGATGAAGCCCACCACCGTGTTCACGAGGAGCGGGTCGTAGCGGCGGGCGACCGCGTACGCGCGGGCCTCGACCGTCTGCTGGTCCACCCCGTGGTGCGCGTCGGCGGAGAGCGCGCTGCCCTGCCCGGTCTCGAAGTACATGACGTTCGAGCCGACCGTGCCCCGGCCCAGCGCCCGCGCCGCCTCGTACGCCTCGTCGAGCAGGCCCAGCGTCACACCGAAGGACGCGTTGGCCGCCTGGGTGCCGGCGATGGACTGGAAGACGAGGTCCACGGGGGCGCCGGACGACATCAGGTCCATGCTCGTCGTGACGTGGGACAGGACGCAGGACTGGGTGGGGATCGCGTACCGCTGGATCACCCCGTCCAGCAACTCCAGCAGATCCCGCACCGCCTTCGGGCTGTCCGTCGCCGGGTTGATGCCGATCACCGCGTCGCCCGAGCCGAGCAGCAGCCCGTCGAGCAGGGCCGCGGCCACGCCCGCCGGGTCGTCGGTGGGGTGGTTGGGCTGGAGCCGGGTGGCGAGACGGCCCGGCAGCCCGATCGTCGAACGGAAGGCGGTCACCACGCTCACCTTCCGCGCGACCGCGACCAGATCCGCGTTCCCCATCAGCTTGGACACGGCCGCCACCATCTCCGGCGTCAACCCGGGCGCCACGGCGGCCAGTTCGGCGGTGTCGGCCGTCAGCAGCCACTCCCGGAACCCGCCCACCGAAAGCCCGGCCACCGCCGCGAACGCGCCCGTGTCGTGCGTGTCGAGGATCAGCCGGGTCACGTCGTCGGTCTCGTACGGGATCACCGGCTCGGCGAGGAAGGCGGTCAGCGGTACGTCCGCCAGCGCCCAGCGCGCGGCCACCCGCTCTTGCGCGCAGGACGCGGCCAGCCCCGCCA
>NZ_JAWOAI010000230.1:0-15110 GCF_033194735.1 Streptomyces sp. W16 | reverse complement strand
CCCCGGCGAGCGCTCCGACGCGCTGCACCGCTTCGCCGCCGTGCTCGCCGAGCGCGCGGACGACTTCGCCCGCGCCGAGTCCCTCCAATGCGGCAAGCCCCTCAAGCTGACCCGCGAGTTCGACATCCCCGGGACCATCGACAACACGGCCTTCTTCGCCGGTGCCGCACGGCATCTGCAGGGGCAGTCCGCCGGTGAGTACTCGGGCGACCACACGTCGTACGTACGCCGTGAACCCATCGGCGTCGTCGGCTCCATCGCGCCCTGGAACTATCCCCTCCAGATGGCCGCCTGGAAGATCCTCCCGGCGATCGCCGCGGGCAACACGATCGTCCTCAAGCCCGCCGAGCTGACCCCGCTCACCTCGCTGATGTTCGCCCAGGCCGCCACCGAGGCCGGCATCCCGGACGGTGTCATCAACATCATCACCGGCTCGGGGAAGGAGGCCGGTGAGCATCTCGTCGGGCACCCGGATGTAGCCATGACCTCCTTCACCGGCTCCACCGCCGTCGGCAAGCGCGTCGCCGAGATCGCCACCGCCACGGTCAAGCGCATCCACCTGGAGCTCGGCGGCAAGGCGCCCTTCGTGGTCTTCGACGACGCCGACCTCGAAGCCGCCGTCAACGGAGCCGTCGCCGGTTCGCTCATCAACACCGGGCAGGACTGCACGGCCGCCACGCGCGCGTACGTGCAAAGGCCCCTCTATGAAGCGTTCGTCCAGAAGACCGCCGCCCTCATGGCGAGCGTCCGGGTCGGCGATCCCTTCGCCCCGGGCACCGACCTCGGGCCACTGATCTCGCACGTCCAGCGCGACCGCGTCGCCGCCTTCGTCGACCGGGCGCGTGGCTACGCGCGCGTGGTGACCGGCGGCGAGGCTCCTCAGGGAGATCTCAAGAACGGCGCCTACTATCGCCCCACCCTGGTCGCGGACGCAGCCCAGGACAGCGAGATCGTCCAGTCGGAGCTCTTCGGCCCCGTCCTGGTCGTCCTGCCCTTCGACACCGACGACGAAGGCATCGCGCTCGCCAACGACACCCCGTACGGCCTCGCCGCCTCCGCGTGGAGCCGGGACGTCTACCGGGCCAATCGCGCGACCCGCGAGATCAAGGCGGGCTGCGTGTGGATCAACGACCACATCCCGATCATCAGCGAGATGCCCCACGGCGGATACAAGGCGTCCGGCTTCGGCAAGGACATGTCCGCCTACTCGTTCGAGGAGTACACCCAGATCAAGCACGTCATGTTCGACAACACGGCGGTGGCCCGCAAGGACTGGCACCGCACGATCTTCGGGGACCGATAGCAGAACTGACGGCCGCCCAAGGCGCCGCCGTCTCCTCCCGAAAGGGCAGCACGCGCATGAAGCAGTACGAGCCCGACCGCCTGACCCCGGCCGAAGTGGCCGCCGTGCGGCGCAGCTTCCGTAAGAGCAGGTCCGCCATGACCCGCCGTTCGGTGCTGCGCGCCTCCGCGGGCGGCGCGCTCGCGGTCGGCGGACTTGGGGCCCTGAGCGGCTGCGGGATCCCCGCGGCAGGCAAGACGCAGGGCGGCGTGTCCGCCGACGACCACTCGGCCACGGAGAAGGAGATCGACTTCTCGAACTGGCCCGAGTACATCGACACGGACGACAGCGGCAAGCACCGGCCGACCCTGGACGCGTTCACCAAGCGGACCGGCATCAAGGTCAAGTACACCGAGGACATCAACGACAACGACGAGTTCTTCGGCAAGATCCAGCCGCAGCTCGCCGCCGGCCAGGCCACCGGCCGCGACCTGATCGTCCTCACCGACTGGCTGGCCGCCCGCATGATCCGGCTGGGCTACGTCCAGAAACTGGACGCGTCCAACCTGCCGCACGCCTACGCCAACCTGTCGGACCAGTTCCGCAGCCCCGACTGGGACCCGGGCCGGGCGTACTCGTACGTGTGGCAGGGCATCTCGACCGTCATCGCCTACAACAAGAAGGCGCTCGACGGCGTCGAGGTGAAGTCGATCTCCGACCTGCTCGACAACCCCAAGCTCAAGGGGCGCGTCGGCTTCCTCACCGAGATGCGCGACAGCGTCGGCATGACCATGCTCGACATGGGCAAGGACCCGGCGAAGTTCACCACCGACGACTACGACGCGGTCATCGCCCGCCTCCAAAAGGCCGTCGACAAGGGCCAGATCCGCCGCTTCACGGGCAACGACTACACGTCCGACCTCACGAAGGGCGACTTCGCGGCCTGCGTCGCCTGGGGCGGCGACATCGTGCAGCTCCAGTCGGACAACCCGGACGTCGGTTACGTCATCCCCGAGGCCGGCTACATGACGTCGACCGACAACCTGCTGATCCCCAACAAGGCGCGCCACAAGACGAACGCCGAGCGGCTGATCGACTACTACTACGAGCCCGAACCGGCCGCCGAACTCGCCGCCTACGTCAACTACGTCAGCCCGGTCGCGGACGTGAAGCCCTACCTCGCAAAGATCGACAAGTCGGCGGCGAGCAACCCGCTGATCCTTCCCGACAAGGCCATGGCGGCCAAGTCCCACGCCTTCCGCTCCCTGAGCTCGAAGGAAGAGACGGCCTACCAGCAGAAGTTCGCAAAGCTCACAGGGGCGTGACGACGATGAACACCAAGGACAACAGCGGCGACGTCCGCCTCTCCGGAATCAGCAAGACCTACGACAACGGCTTCACCGCCGTCCAACCGCTCGACCTGACCGTCCCGCAGGGCTCCTTCTTCGCCCTGCTCGGTGCGTCCGGCTGCGGCAAGACCACCACCCTGCGCATGATCGCCGGCCTGGAGGAACCTTCCTCCGGCACCGTCCACCTCGGCGACCAGGAAGTCACCAACCTCCCGCCCTACAAGCGGCCGGTGAACACCGTCTTCCAGTCGTACGCCCTCTTTCCGCACCTCGACATCTTCGAGAACGTCGCCTTCGGTCTGCGCCGGCGCGGCATCAAGTCGGTGAAGCAGCAGGTCGTCGACATGCTCGACCTCGTTCAGCTCGGCGAGCAGGCGCGCAAGAAGCCGCACCAGCTGTCGGGTGGCCAGCAGCAGCGCGTCGCCGTCGCCCGCGCGCTGATCAACCACCCCAAGGTGCTGCTCCTCGACGAGCCCCTCGGCGCCCTCGACCTCAAGCTGCGCCGCCAGATGCAGCTGGAGCTCAAGCGCATCCAGACAGAGGTCGGCATCACCTTCGTCCACGTCACGCACGACCAGGAGGAGGCCATGACCATGGCCGACACGGTCGCCGTGATGAACGCGGGCCGCGTCGAGCAGCTCGGCTCGCCCAGCGACCTCTACGAGAACCCGAACACCACCTTCGTCGCCAACTTCCTCGGCACCTCCAACCTCATCGAGGCCGAGGTCGACGCCAAGTCCGGCGACGACATCGTCCTCAAGGCGGGCGGCGGCAAGCTCGTCCTCCCCGAGGCGCGATGTTCCGCGCCCACGACGACCGGCGGCAAGGTCCTGGTCGGCGTACGCCCGGAGAAGATCACCCTCACGCACGCCGACGACGCCGGTGAGATCCCGGCCGGCCGCAACCGCATCACCGGCAAGATCGTCGACTCCAGCTTCATCGGCGTCTCCACCCAGTACGTCATCGACAGCCCGGTCTGCCCCGAGTTCGAGGTCTACGCCCAGAACATCGACCGCGACGCCCGGCTGCGGCCCGGCGCCGACGTCGTCCTGCACTGGAACCCGGCCCACACCTTCGGCCTCGACGCGGCGCAGGACATCGACGCGGGCGTCGACACCGAGGAGGAGGCCGCCTGATGGCCGCTGTCACCGAGGCGCCGCCCCTGGCGCCCGCGCCGGAGGAGAAGCCTCCGCGCAAGAGGCGGGGCCGCTGGACGCCGTACTGGCTGCTGCTGCCCGGCATTCTCTGGCTGATCATCTTCTTCGCGCTGCCGATGATCTACCAGGGCTCCACGTCGATCCAGACGGGCTCCCTGGAGGACGGCTACAAGGTCACCTGGCACTTCGCGACCTACTGGGACGCGGTGTCCGAGTACTGGCCGCAGTTCCTGCGCTCGGGCCTCTACGCCGCCGCCGCGACCATCCTGTGTCTGCTGCTCGGCTACCCGCTCGCGTACCTCATCGCCTTCCGCGCGGGCCGCTGGCGCAACCTGATCATGATCCTGGTGATCGCGCCGTTCTTCACCAGCTTCCTGATCCGCACGCTCGCCTGGAAGACGATCCTCGCGGACAGCGGCCCGGTCGTGAGCGCCCTCAACACGCTGCACGTCCTGGACGTCACCAACTGGCTCGGCTGGACGTCGGGCGACCGCGTCCTCGCCACGCCACTCGCGGTGGTCTGCGGACTGACGTACAACTTCCTGCCGTTCATGGTCCTGCCGCTCTACACCTCCCTCGAACGCATCGACGGACGGCTGCACGAGGCGGCCGGCGACCTGTACGCCAAGCCGTTCACCACCTTCCGCAAGGTCACCTTCCCGCTGTCGATGCCCGGCGTAGTCTCCGGCACCCTGCTGACCTTCATCCCGGCGGCCGGTGACTACGTCAACGCCGAACTCCTCGGCTCCACCGACACCCGCATGATCGGCAACGTCATCCAGACGCAGTTCCTGCGCATTCTGGACTACCCGACAGCCGCGGCACTCTCCTTCGTCCTCATGGCCGCCATCCTCGCCATGGTGACCATCTACATTCGCAAGTCCGGGACGGAGGATCTGGTTTAAATGGCAGTCGTACGCTGGTTCAAGCGCCATTTCGTCGTCATCGCCGGCCTGTTGACGCTCGGATATCTCCTCCTTCCGAACGTCATCGTCACGGTGTTCTCCTTCAACAAGCCGAAGGGGCGCTTCAATTACGAGTGGCAGCAGTTCTCGCTGGACGCCTGGAAGCAGCCGTGCGGTGTCGCGGACATGTGCGGCTCGCTCTCCATCAGCCTCCAGATCGCCGTCTGGGCGACCATCGGCGCCACCGTCCTCGGCACGATGATCGCCTTCGCGCTGGTCCGCTACCGCTTCCGCGCCCGCGGCGCCGTCAACTCGCTGATCTTCCTGCCGATGGCGATGCCCGAGGTCGTCATGGCGGCCTCGCTGCTCACCCTGTTCCTCAACATGGGTGCCCAACTGGGCTTCTACACCATCCTGATCGCCCACATCATGTTCTGCCTCAGCTTCGTCGTCACCGCCGTCAAGGCCCGCGTGATGTCGATGGACCCCCGCCTGGAGGAGGCGGCCCGGGACCTCTACGCCGGACCGGTGCAGACGTTCGTCCGGGTCACCCTCCCCATCGCCGCCCCCGGAATCGCGGCAGGCGCGCTGCTTTCCTTCGCGCTCTCCTTCGACGATTTCATCATCACCAATTTCAACGCGGGTTCGACCGTCACCTTCCCCATGTTCGTCTGGGGTTCGGCACAGCGCGGGACACCCGTTCAGATCAATGTCATCGGTACGGCCATGTTCCTCGTCGCCGTATTGTTGGTGCTCTTCTCGATGGCGATCACCAACCGCCGCAACAAGGTAAAGGCATAACCGCTAGCGCCCTGTAGGGAGTTGAAATCATGGCCCCAAGCGCCATGAGCCGTAGCAACAACTGGACCAAGTCTCTTTCCGAAGTCCGGCCGGTCCCGTACTGGCTGGACGACCCCGGCAAGCCCCACCCCGAACCCGCGCTCACCGGCGCCGAGACCTGCGACCTGCTGGTCGTCGGCGGCGGTTACAGCGGACTGTGGACCGCGCTCATCGCGAAAGAGCGCGACCCGCAGCGGGATGTCGTCCTGCTGGAAGGCCGCGAGGTGGGCTGGGCCGCCTCGGGCCGCAACGGCGGTTTCTGCGCCGCCTCGCTCACCCACGGCCTGTCCAATGGCCTCACCCGCTGGCCCGACGAGATCCACAGACTGGAGGAGCTGGGCGCCCGCAACCTCGACGCGATCGAGGCGGCGGTCGCCCGCTACTCCCTGGACTGCGAGTTCGAGCGCACCGGCGAGATCGACGTCGCCACGCAGCCGCACCAGGCCGAGGAACTCCACGACTGGCACGCCGAGTTGGAGAGCAAGGGCCTCGCCGACGGCACCGAGTTCCTGGACGCGGAAGCGGTCCGCGAACAGGTCGCCTCCCCGACCTTCCTGGCCGGTCTGTACGACAGCCGGGGCGTCGCGATGCTCAACCCGGCAAAGCTGGCCTGGGGGTTGAAGCGCGCCTGCCTCCAACTCGGCGTCCGTATCTACGAACACACCCCCGCCCTCGCTCTCAAGTCGTTCGGCGCGGGCATGGCCGTACGCACCTCCTACGGCTCGGTCCGCGCCCGCCGGGTCGCGCTCGGCACCAACATCTTCCCGAACCTGATCAAGCGCGTCCGCTCGTACACCGTCCCGGTCTACGACTACGCACTCATGACAGAGCCGCTCTCCACCGACCAGTTGGCATCGATCGGCTGGAAGAACCGCCAGGGCCTCGGCGACTCGGCGAACCAGTTCCACTACTTCCGGCTCTCCGCCGACAACCGCATCCTGTGGGGCGGTTACGACGCGATCTATCCGTACGGGGGCCGGGTGCGCGCCGAGTACGACGACCGGCCGGAGACGTACGCCAAGCTCGCCGAGCACTTCTTCACCTGCTTCCCGCAGCTGGAGGGGCTCAACTTCAGCCACGCGTGGGGCGGCGCGATCGACACCTGCTCGCGCTTCTCGGCGTTCTTCGGCACCGCCCACCAGGGCAAGGTGGCGTACGCGGCGGGCTTCACCGGACTCGGCGTCGGCGCGACCCGCTTCGGCGCCGACGTGATGCTCGACCTGCTCGCGGGGGAGCGGACCGAGCGCACGGAACTCGAAATGGTCCGCAAGAAGCCGCTCCCCTTCCCGCCCGAACCCTTCGCCTGGACCGGCATCGCGCTCACCAAGTGGTCGCTGGCCCGCGCGGACGACCACGGCGGCCGGCGCAACCTGTGGCTGAAGACGATGGACAAGCTGGGCCTCGGCTTCGACAGTTGAGCCGTGCTCCTGCTTCGGTGTGACCCGGTTCACTCCATCGGGGTGCCGGAACCCGCGTAATGCCGCGAGCCGACCTCCCTCTCTCCTGTGACGCGACCAGCGTCGACATGAGAAAGGGAGGTCTCCTCATGACTGGGGCGAAGACGGCCGTCGAGTGGCTGGCATCCGTGGCTCCGGATCCGGAGGCCTGCCGCTGGGAATGGGAGCGCAATCCCCTCGGGATCGCGCTGCTGCCCGCCGGCAAGGCCTGGGACGTACTCATCCTGCCGGGTGAGCTCGGTTATCCCACGCTCGATGTGCTCACCCGGGTCATCGATCAACCGGGCCCGGTACTCGTCGACTTCGGCGACGCACGCATGGGCTTCCTCGTACCACCCGGCACCGCCGCCCGCTGGCTCGGCACCGGGATCCGCACGGCCGGACCCGGCACCTGGATCGTCGTGCCGTACCCCGGCCGGTCGACCGGCGGAGTCCGCTGGCTGGTACCGCCGGACGGCTCCGGCACCCTCACCGATCCCGCACTCCTCGAACTCGCCATGCACGAGGCGGCGGCGGGGCTGGCCACGGGGGGCGAGGACGAGTAGCCGACAGATGCCCAGCCAGTAGACGTCTTGACAACGGCAATTGGTCTGGACCAAATTGGGCGCGCTCCACCCCTCCAATTCCCCCATGCCCGGAGGCACTTGTGGACCGCTCCAGACCTGTACTAGCCGTGTTCGCGACCGTGGCCCTGGCCGTGTCCGGCATCACCGCGCTCTCGTCGGCCGCCCGTGCGGCCGACGCGGACCTCGCGAAGAACGGAGGCTTCGAGTCCGGCCTCGACAGCTGGTCCTGTACCGCGAGCAGCGGTACGACGGTCAAGTCGCCCGTGCACGGCGGCAGTTCGGCGTTGCAGGCGACCCCGGCCGGCAACGACTACGCCCAGTGCGCGCAGACGGTGACCGTGAAACCGGACTCGCAGTACTCGCTCGCCGGCTATGTCCGCGGCAGTTACGTCTACCTCGGCGCGAGCGGCACCGGCACCACCGACGTCTCCACCTGGACCCAATCGGCCCCCGACTGGCAGCGGTTGACGACCAGCTTCCGCACCGGCCCGTCCACCACCAAGGTCACGATCTACACGCACGGCTGGTACGCCACCGGCGCCTACTACGCCGACGACATCTCCCTCACCGGCCCGGCGGTCGACGTGGGCCAACCGCCAACCACCCCCACAGGCCTAGCCGTTGGCACCGTGACCTCCTCCTCCGTCGCCCTCTCCTGGTCCGCCGTCACCGGCGCGACGAGCTACGCGATCTACCGCGACGGGGTGAAAGCCCAGACGGCGAGCGGCACTTCGGCCACCGTGAGCGGCTTGTCGTCCGCGACGGCGTACAGCTTCCAGGTCACGGCGGTGAACGACGCGGGCGAGTCCGCGAAGTCCACGGCGGTCACCGCGACGACGTCCACCGGCTCGGGCCCCACCTCCGGCCTGCCCACCCACGCCCTCGTCGGCTACCTCCACGCGAGCTTCGCCAACGGCTCCGGCTACACCCGCCTGTCCGACGTCCCCGACAGCTGGGACGTCATCGACCTGGCCTTCGGTGAACCCACCTCCGCCACCTCGGGCGACATCCGCTTCAACCGCTGCCCGGTCAGCGAGTGCTCCAACGTCGAGAGCGACGCCGACTTCAAGGCGGCCATCAAGGCCAAACAGGCGGCCGGCAAAAAGGTGCTGATCTCCATCGGCGGCGCCAACGGCCAGGTCCAACTGACCACGACGGCGGCCAGAGACACCTTCGTCTCCTCGGTCTCGAACATCATCGACACCTACGGCCTCGACGGCCTGGACATCGACTTCGAGGGCCACTCACTGTCGCTGGACGCGAGCGACACCAACTTCAAGAGCCCCACAACTCCCGTGGTGGTCAACCTGATCTCGGCCCTGAAGACCCTGAAGGCCAAGTACGGCGCGAAGTTCGTGCTCAGCATGGCGCCCGAGACGTTCTTCGTGCAGATGGGCTACCAGTTCTACGGCACCGGCAAGTTCGGCGGCCAGGACCCGAGGTGCGGGGCGTATCTGCCCGTCATCTACGCCCTGCGCGACGACCTCACCCTGCTGCACGTCCAGGACTACAACTCGGGCCCGATCATGGGTCTCGACAACCAGTACCACACCATGGGCGGCGCCGACTTCCACATCGCGATGACGGACATGCTGCTCACGGGCTTCCCGGTCGCGGGCGACACCACCAACGTGTTCCCGGCCCTGCGCCCCGACCAGATCGCCATCGGCATGCCGGCGTCGGTCAACGCGGGCAACGGTTACGTGGCTCCCGCCGAGGTCACGAAAACCCTGGACTGCCTGACGAAGAAGGTGAGTTGCGGCTCGTACGCGACCCATGGCACCTGGCCGACGCTGCGCGGCCTGATGACCTGGTCGGTCAACTGGGACCGCTACTCGAACTGGGAGTTCCAGAAGACCTTCGACGGCTACTTCGGCTGAGGGTCGTTTCGAAAGCGGCTGAGAAACAGCCACAGTGACGCGAGCAGTACCGCACCGAGGCACCAACTGGCCACCACGTCCAGTGGCCAGTGGTAGCCCCGCCTGACCAGCCCGAAGCTGACGCAGGCGACGAGCAGGGCGCAGATGGCGACGGCTCCGCGGCGGGCGTACGACGTCCGGAGCCAAGGGAGGAGAACCAGGGTCGAGGCGCCGTACGCGATCATCGCGGTGGCCGTGTGGCCGGAGGGGTAGTAGCCGGTGCCGGGCGGTACCGCCGGGGTGCCGCCGCGGGCGATCAGTTCCTTGAGGGGGACGACCAGCGCCGGGACCAGGGCCATCAGCACGGCCGCCGCGAGAGGTGGCAGCCACCAGTGGTCCGTACCTGTGACACGGCCGCGCCAGGCGACGTAGAGGAGCACTGCGACGAGAACGGATACCGCGACCTGGACGTTGCCGAGGTCGGCGAGGAGTTCGGAGAAGCGGTCCGGGTGGACGAGTGCGCGGCTCGCACGCTCGTCCGGGCGGAGGAGTGGGCCGTCGGCCGCCACCTGCCAGGTGATCACCGCGAAGAGCAGCGCGGGAAGGGCCAGAAGGAGCCAGAAAAAGGAGGTCGGCCGGCCCGGAACAGGGGGGGTAGTTCCGGGCCGGCCGTCCGGATCGGATCGTCGGCCGCCCCGGGGGGTTTGGGGCGGGCGACTGTCCGATCGGTGAGGAGATTCGGAGCCAGAGGCTCCTGTTGTGTGCGCGAGGGCACGACCAGGTCGAAGCTGGGGAGGCCTCGGCCTGAAGTCGCCCACAGTCCCCTGTGGGCGGGGTGTATCTCTCATCTGGGTAGAACCTACGGCAGTGACTCAAGGGAAGACAGGCGGAATCGCGTCCCGTCATGCACCCCGCACACCTTCTTCACATGGCCTGACGCCCGCCGCCCCAGCCTGTGAATCACTGTGGATGAAAGGGCTGGGGCGGGTGGGACGCCTGGGGTGCGGCTCTTGCGCGGGGGCCGCGTTTCCCCTGTGGCCGGGAAGTACGGGAGGGGGTGGCTCAGATGCGTGCGAACGCCTGCTCGATGATGTCGAGGCCCTCGCTGAGCAGGTCGTCCCCGATGACCAGCGGGGGCAGGAAGCGGAGGACGTTGCCGTAGGTGCCACAGGTCAGGACCAGCAGCCCCTCCTGGTGGCATGCCTTGGCGAGCGCGGCCGTCGCCTCCGGGTTCGGCTCCTTGGTCGTACGGTCCTTGACCAGCTCGATGGCGATCATCGCGCCGCGCCCGCGCACGTCGCCGATGATGTCGAACTTCTCCGCCATGGCCCCGAGCCGGACCTTCATGACCGACTCGATGTTCTTGGCCTTGGCGTTGAGGTCCAGCTCCTTCATGGTCTCGATCGCACCGAGCGCACCGGCACAGGCGACGGGGTTGCCGCCGTACGTACCCCCGAGCCCACCGGCGTGCGCGGCGTCCATGATCTCGGCGCGCCCGGTGACGGCGGCGAGCGGCAGACCGCCCGCGATCCCCTTCGCGGTGGTGATGAGATCCGGGACGACCCCCTCGTCCTCACACGCGAACCACTGCCCGGTACGGCAGAACCCGGACTGGATCTCGTCGGCGACGAAGACGATCCCGTTGGCCTTGGCGAACTCACTCAGCGCGGGCAGGAAGCCCTTCGCCGGCTCGATGAAGCCGCCCTCGCCGAGGACCGGCTCGATGATGATCGCGGCGACGTTGTCGGCCCCGATCTGCTTGTTGATCATGTCGATGGCCTGCGCGGAGGCCTCGGCACCGGCGTTGTCCGGACCGGTCGGCCAGCGGTAGCCGTAGGCGACCGGCACGCGGTACACCTCGGGCGCGAACGGCCCGAACCCGTTCTTGTACGGCATGTTCTTCGAGGTCAGCGCCATGGTGAGGTTGGTCCGGCCGTGATACCCGTGGTCGAACACGACGACGGCCTGCCGCTTGGTGTACGCCCGCGCGATCTTGACCGCGTTCTCGACGGCCTCGGCGCCGGAGTTGAACAGCGCCGACTTCTTGGCGTGGTCACCCGGGGTCAGCTCGGCCAGCGCCTCCGCGACCTCGACGTACCCCTCGTAGGGCGTGACCATGAAACAGGTGTGGGTGAAGTCGGCGAGCTGCGCGGTGGCACGGCGTACGACGGCCTCGGCGGAGGCGCCGACACTCGTCACCGCGATACCGGAACCGAAGTCGATGAACCGGTTCCCGTCGACGTCCTCGATGATCCCGCCGCCCGCGCGCACGGTGAACACGGGCAGCACGGAGCCCACACCGGCCGCGACCGCGGCGGTACGGCGGGCCTGCAGCTCCTGGGACTTCGGGCCGGGGATCGCGGTGACGACGCGGCGCTCCTGCGGAAGTGCGGTCATGAGGGGCTCCTGGGGTGGTGCGGACGCTTACGCGCTTTCCTGTTTCTTTTTCTTCCTTTCTCGCAGGCTAGGACCGGGGACGAGGGGTGGGCATGCTCCATGTGGGCGGTGTCGGCGCCGCGGGTTGTCCGCCGTGGACAGTGCCGGGTTCGCGGAGCTTGTCGCGGGCCTGGCCGCGTAAACGGTGAACTGCCCTTGTGGGCGCGTTAGATTGACTCGCTGACGGTGTACGGAACGGCTGGTCAAGGGGCGAGGGCGATGGACAGCGACGGGACGCGGGACGCGCGGGGCACGCATGCGAATCCTGTGCCGCGTCCGGCACGGCCTGCGGAGGCGCCCGGAGTCCCGCCGAGGCCGACGCACGCCCCGGGCGCGTCCGGCACCACCGTGGCCGACTGGCTCAACGAGCCCCGGCCCGCCGCCGGCCCCGGCATCTGGCGGTTCGGGTATCGCGTGCCCAAGCCGGAGAAGAACACCGAGCGACTGTCACCGATCACCATCGTCGGCGTCGTCGTCCCGCTCGTCGTGGGCATGGTGCTGTGGTCGCTGTGGCGGCACGGCAGCATCCCGTACCAATGGGCGCTGCTGAAGGTGTTCACCCCGGACGACTGGTGGTGGGCCGGCACCACCGCACCCAAGGGCAAGGGCTTCGACGCCGTAGCGGTGGCCGACGGTGTGTTCTTCGCCATCCTGGTCTACGGCATGGGGCGCCTGGGGAGCTGGCCGGAGATCATCCGGCACCTCGTCACGCGCCGCCCGCAGCCGGCCCGGGCGCTGCTCGCGCTGCTGGGTGCCGTGGTCGCGGAGAACCTGGTCGTGATCCCGAGCGTTTTCGACGTCGGCTGGAACGCGCTTCCGGTGGCCGGTCCGGTCTACCACCTCATCAACCTCTTCCCGGGCGGCTACGACTTCATTTCCACGCCTCTGATGGGCAACCTGCTCTACGTGGTCATCGGCGTACTGCTCCTCTGGCCGTTCGCCCGGATCGGCGGCTGGCTGCCATTTCTCCGCGAGCGGTACGCCCCGCGCGACACCGCCGCTGTCGCGGCCGCCGCCGAGCAGGCGCCGGCTGTCGGGTCACGGGCCCACTGGCCCGAGCTGCGGGAGGCCGGGCAGTTCCAGGCCGCGGACGTCCTCACCGCCGAGGTGCTGGCGGGGCGGATGAACGACGTGGACTGCGCGCGAGTCGAGCATGCCTGGCGGCGGGCTCGGCGGACAGGGGAGCTCACCTCCTTCACGCAGACCGTGCTGCGGGCCGCCGGCGGCGCCTGGATTCACCCCTCCGGCTCCCGTGACCTGCCCGGCCGCATCGCGCGGCACGATCTGCTGGCCGGTCAGGTGCGGATCGGGAACTGGGCGCCGGGTGAGCGCACCCCGCTCGCCTACCGCGGCATCGGCACCGCGCTCGGCCCGGACACACTGGGGACCTCACTGCTCGTCGTCGGACCCTCGGGCTCGGGCAAGACACGGCACGTGGTGCGGCCGGTGGTCGAGAACCTCACCCTCCAGGCCCTCACCGGCCGGTGCGCGGTCGTCGTGGTGTGCGCGGCCGGTGCGCCGCTCGGCCCGGACGAGGCGTTCGACGTGATCGTCCGGGTCGGGGACCCGGCGTCCGTCCACGACCTCGACCTGTACGCCGAGTCCGGCGACCCCGACGAAGCCGCCGCCCTGCTCGCGGAGGCCTTGGTCGGAGACCTCGACACCGTGGACACGCAGCGTGCCGCCGGCGCCCTGGCCCAGCTCCTCGGGCCCTACCGGGCCGCGTACGGGAGGTTCCCCGCACTGCCCGTACTGCGTGAACTCCTCGAGGGTGAGCCGAGGGTGCTGGCGGAGCTGACCGGGGCACTCAGTGACGACGGACACGCCATGATGCGGCGCGAACTCGACTCCCGCCTGCGCCATGCCGGCGGTGGCAACGACCCCGGCCAGGCCCTCGCCGACCGGCTCGCACTGCTCGACCGCCCGGTGTTCGCCGAGTTCTTCGGAGCGGGGGGCGGGACCGTACGGCCGTTCTCGCTGCGGGCCGTCGCCCATCATCCGCTGCGTGTCCGTATCGACCTGCCCGAGCACGGGCACGACGAGGCGGCCCGGCTGCTCACCCGGCTGGTCCTCGCTCAGTTCACCGCGGTGGTGCGGGGCCGTGAGCGCGGGCATTTCGCCTGCCTCGTTCTCGACGACGCCACCGGCACCGTGACCACCGAGTCACTGCGCCGGATACAGCGGCTGCGCTCCGAGAACGCGGGGGTCGTCCTCGCCCTGCGGACCGTCGGCGACGTGCCCGAGGCCCTGCACGGCCCGCTGTACGGCGCGGTCGGCTGTCGGATGGCGCTGGCCGGCGTCACCACTTGGGACGGCAGCCGCTTCGCGCGTGCCTGGGGCACCGAGTGGGTGGAGACCACGGATGTCGCCAAGCACACCGTCTTCGCCGACCAGCCCATGACCCGCGCCATCCATGCCCTCCGCAAGCTGATCACCGGCAAAGCCGTGACCACGGAGGCCGTCACCGTCCGCCAGGTCGAGCGGGAACGCTGGTCCGCGTCCGAGCTGGCGCACGGTGTGCCTGCTGGGCACGCGGTGTTGTCGCTGACCAGTGTGAAAGGGGAACACGCGCCTCCGCTGCTGGTGGATCTGCGGGGGCCGGGGCACTGAACCGGACATACGGGGGCGTGGCGACCATACGGTGAGGCAGAATCGGGGCAGGTCGTTCATACGTGGCGGCCAAAAGTACGCGGCGGCCCAAAGACCGACGTAATCGCCTGTTCTTCTCCCACCTGAAGGCCCCATGCCCCCCACGCTCGCCTCGCTCGTCCACCACTCCGCGCTCAAACTCACCGTGCGCGCCGGCGAGGACCGCCTGGACGTGCCCGTTCGCTGGGCCCATGTCAGTGAGCTGGCCGACCCGGTGCCGTACATGGAGGGCGGGGAGCTGCTGCTGATCACCGCGTTGAAGCTGGACGCGGAGGATCCCAAGGCCATGCGGCGGTATGTGAAGCGGCTGGTGGGGGCGGGGGTCGTAGGGCTCGGGTTCGCCGTCGGGGTCAACTACGACGAGATCCCGAAGGCGCTTGTCGACACGGCGGCGGAGGAGGGGCTGCCGCTGCTCGAAGTGCCCCGGCGGACCCCGTTCCTCGCGATCAGCAAGGCCGTCTCCGCCGCCATCGCCGCCGACCAGTACCGCGCCGTGACCGCCGGGTTCGCCGCGCAGCGCGAGCTGACCAGGCAGGCCCTCACCGACGGCCCGGAAGGACTGCTCGGCGCGCTCGCCGCGCAGGTCGACGGGTGGGCCGCGCTCTACGAC
>NZ_JAWOAI010000229.1:0-15132 GCF_033194735.1 Streptomyces sp. W16 | reverse complement strand
CCCGCCGCCGAAGCCGCCGGAACCCCCGGGGGCGCCGCCGCCCTGCGCACCGCCTCCGAAGAGGTCGCCCAGGTCGAAGTTGAAGTTGCCGCCGCCCGCGCCGCCCGGCCCCGGGCGGTAGCCGCCGTTGCCGAAGAGGGAGCGGGCGTCGTCGTACTCCTTGCGCTTCTTGGGGTCACCGAGGATGTCGTGGGCCTCGGAGATCTCCTTGAAGCGCTCCTCGGCCTTGGCGTTGCCCTTGTTGGCGTCCGGGTGGAACTCGCGGGCGAGCTTCCGGTACGCCTTCTTGATCTCGGCCTCGGTGGCGTCCTTGGGCACGCCGAGGACCTTGTAGTAGTCCTTCTCGATGAAGTCCTTGGTGCTCATCCTCGACGTCCCTCCTTCCGCCCGGTCTCTGCGTCAGCTACGTCAGCCCTCTTCAGGGCCGTTGTCCTTCTCGTCGCCGGCCTCGGACTCGTCCTCGGCCTTGACCGCCTGCGCGCCGGGCTGCGGCTCGGCCACGGCCACCCGCGCGGGGCGGATGGTGCGCTCACCGATGCGATACCCGGGCTGCAGGATCGCCACGCAGGTCGTCTCGGTGACGTCCGGCGCGTACGAGTGCATGAGGGCCTCGTGGATCGTCGGGTCGAAGGGCTCGCCCTCCTTGCCGAACTGCTGCAGTCCCATCTTCGCCGCGGCCGTCTCCAGCGACTCCGCCACCGACTTGAAACCGCCGACGAGTTCCCCGTGTTCCCGCGCGCGGCCGATGTCGTCGAGCGTGGGCATCAGCTCGGTCAGGAGGTTCGCCACGGCGATCTCCTTGACCGCGATCCGGTCGCGCTCGACCCGGCGGCGGTAGTTCTGGAACTCGGCCTGGAGCCGCTGAAGGTCCGCGGTGCGCTCTTCGAGCGCCTTGCGCACCTGGTCCAGCTGGGCCGTCAGACCGGCGATCTGAGCACTTGATGCGTCCCCGGCCGGGGCCGCCCCCTCCCCACTACCGGAGGAGGAGGCGGCCTGCGGCTCGGCGTCGTCGGGGGTGGCGCCGGAGGGGACGTCGGGCTTCTCTTCGAAGCCCGGGGTCTCCTCCGTCACGCGGCACCGTCCTTGCGCTCGTCGTCCACGATCTCGGCGTCCACCACGTCGTCGTCCGCCTTGGGCGCCTCGGCACCCGGGGCGTCGCCGCCCGCGGCCTGAGAGGCCTGGGCGTCGGCGTACATGGCCTGGCCGACCTTCTGCGAGACCGCGGCGACCTTCTCGGTGGCGGTGCGGATCTCGGCGGTGTCCTCGCCCTTCAGCGCGGCCTTCAGCTCCTCGACGGCGGCCTCGACCTCGGTCTTGACGTCGCCGGGGACCTTGTCCTCGTTGTCCTTGAGGAACTTCTCCGTCTGGTAGACGAGCTGCTCGCCCTGGTTGCGGGACTCGGCGGCCTCGCGGCGGCGGTGGTCCTCGTCCGCGTACTGCTCGGCCTCCTGGCGCATCCGGTCGACCTCGTCCTTCGGCAGCGAGGAGCCGCCGGTGACGGTCATCTTCTGCTCCTTGCCGGTGCCGAGGTCCTTGGCCGTGACGTGCATGATGCCGTTGGCGTCGATGTCGAAGGAGACCTCGATCTGCGGGACACCACGCGGGGCCGGCGGCAGACCGGTCAGCTCGAACATCCCGAGCTTCTTGTTGTACGCCGCGATCTCGCGCTCGCCCTGGTAGACCTGGATCTGCACGGAGGGCTGGTTGTCCTCGGCGGTGGTGAAGATCTCGGACCGCTTGGTCGGGATCGTCGTGTTCCGCTCGATCAGCTTGGTCATGATGCCGCCCTTGGTCTCGATACCGAGGGACAGCGGGGTGACGTCGAGGAGCAGGACGTCCTTGACCTCACCCTTGAGGACACCGGCCTGGAGGGACGCGCCGATGGCGACGACCTCGTCCGGGTTGACGCCCTTGTTGGCGTCCTGGCCGCCGGTGAGCTCCTTGACGATCTCGGCGACGGCGGGCATACGCGTGGAGCCACCGACGAGGACGACGTGGTCGATCTCGTTGATGGAGATCCCGGCGTCCTTGATGACGTTGTGGAACGGCGTCTTGCAGCGCTCCAGCAGGTCGGCCGTCAGCTGCTGGAACTGAGCGCGGGTGAGCTTCTCGTCCAGGTGCAGCGGGCCCTCGGCGGACGCCGTGATGTAGGGCAGGTTGATCGAGGTCTCGGTGGAGCTGGACAGCTCGATCTTGGCCTTCTCGGCAGCCTCGCGCAGACGCTGCAGGGCCATCTTGTCCTTGCCCAGGTCGACGCCGTGACCGGCGGCGAACTGCTTCACCAGGTAGTCGACGACCCGCTGGTCCCAGTCGTCACCACCGAGGTGGTTGTCGCCGTTGGTGGCCTTCACCTCGACGACGCCGTCGCCGATCTCCAGGAGGGACACGTCGAAGGTGCCGCCACCGAGGTCGAAGACGAGGATCGTCTGGTCGTCCTTGTCGAGGCCGTACGCCAGCGCCGCGGCGGTCGGCTCGTTCACGATGCGCAGGACGTTCAGGCCGGCGATCTCGCCGGCCTCCTTCGTCGCCTGGCGCTCGGAGTCGTTGAAGTAGGCCGGGACGGTGATGACCGCGTCCGTGACCTTCTCGCCCAGGTAGGCCTCGGCGTCGCGCTTCAGCTTCTGCAGGATGAAGGCGCTCATCTGCTGCGGGTTGAAGTTCTTCCCGTCGAGCTCGATCTTCCAGTCCGTGCCCATGTGGCGCTTCACGGAACGGATGGTCCGGTCAACGTTCGTGACCGCCTGGCGCTTGGCCACCTCTCCGACGAGCACCTCGCCATTCTTGGCGAAGGCGACGACGGACGGCGTGGTCCTGGCGCCCTCTGCGTTGGTGATGACGGTGGGCTCGCCGCCTTCAAGAACGCTGACGACGGAGTTAGTCGTGCCCAGGTCGATGCCGACCGCACGTGCCATGGTTGATTCCTCCAGCAATGACTTGAGTGGAACGGACTCAAGTGTGCACGACACTCACCGCTGGGTCAACAGAGCTGAGTCGAGCAGGCTCAACTCTTATCCGTTCCTTACACGCAACTGCGCCCTGACCTGCGTCGACGTGGCCCGCCGCACCCCGTAGACAGAGACTTTCAGCAGTCCGAGTACGACGACCAGGGCCCCGCCCGCCACCCACATCACGGCGGATTCACCCGCCCACCCGTTGTGCACGAGCACCCCGACGAGCACTCCGGAGAACCCCGCGATCGAGAGCAGCACCACCGCCCCCTGCGGAGTGAGCCCCAACCGCCGCAGCCGGTGCGCGAGATGGTCCGGACCGCCCCGCAGCAGCGCCCGCCCGGCCAGCCGCCGCGACAGGAGCACCAGTACGGCGTCGGCGCTCGCGACGGCGGTGAGCGCGAACAGCACGCCCGCGCTGGACGCGAGATCGTGTCCGCTCCGGGTGACCACGGCCGCCGAGGCGAGCACGAACCCCGTGAACAGCGACCCGCAGGCGCCGAGCGCGATCCGCGCGGGATGCCAGTTGTGCATCAGGAACCCGGTGAGCGCGGCGGCCAGCACACTCAGCAACACCGCGAGCCCGTCCATCACTTCCATCGCGGCACAGGCCCCCACCCCGAAGGCGGTGACCACCCCCACGGTCCCGGCCAGCCCGTCGGCGTGGTCGAGCCCCTTGAAGGCGGCGGCGACGAACACGATCCAGGCCGCGGCCAGCAGCCCGCCGGGCACCCCGATCTCCCCGTACGGCACGACGCAGGCCGCCGCCACCGCCGTACCGAGGACCAGGAACCGCGTCTTGAGCCGCCACACGTCGGCGACGAGCCCGAGCGCGGCCACGGCGGACCCGGCGACCAGCAGACCGCCGACGTCTTCGCCAAGCGGCGCGACACCGGTCCAGTCGCACCCCCAGGTCACCGACGCGACGGCGATCACGACGGCCAGTCCCCCGAGCAGCGGTACCGGGCGCGTGCGCCGCCGCCGGTCGACGATCCGGGCGCGCAGGGCGGGCACCCGGAGCAGTGCGGCGAGCAGGGCGGAGAGGAGGAGGGCGGTCGTGGCGGCGAGAATCCCGTAGAGCACGGTTCTAAATTAGACGCAAATGTACCAATTCAGTACGAATAACACGATCGGACCGTCACAGGTTTTTAAGGCGACCCTCAGCGACATAGATCACCGCACCGCTGGCTACAGTGCGACAGAGAATGGGGGTAATCTCGGTCGGACCGATTAAGTTACCGCTTAGTAATGTTCTGGGTTCGGTAATGACCCCTCGCAGGCCCGAGGAGCCCTGAAATGCAACTCGCCGCGATCATCGTGTCGCTGGTTCTGATCGTGGTCGGTGTGGCGCTGTTCGCCCGTGCCGTCCTGCAGATCTACACCTTCATGCGACTCGGCCAGAACGTGCCCGCGGGCACCCGCACCGACGAGCCCGGCCGGCGCACCGTCACCGTGGCCAAGGAGTTCCTCGGGCACACCCGGATGAACCGCTGGGGCGTCGTCGGTGTCGCGCACTGGTTCGTGGCGGTGGGCTTCTTCTCGCTGCTGCTGACGATCGTCAACGCCATCGGCCAGCTCTTCCAGGCCGACTGGCTGCTGCCGGTCATCGGCGAATGGGCGCCGTACAACGTCTTCGTCGAGTTCATCGGCACCATGACGGTCCTCGGCATCCTCGCCCTGATCGTGATCCGCCAGCTGAGCAAGCCGAACAAGCCGGGCCGCAAGTCCCGCTTCGCCGGCTCCAACTTCGGCCAGGCGTACTTCGTCGAGGCCGTCATCCTCATCGTCGGCGTCTGCATCTTCATGCTGCACGCGCTCGAAGGCGCCCAGCACCACGTCGACGCCTACGAGGCGTCCTTCTTCATCTCGTACCCCGTGGTGTCGGGCCTGGAGCACCTGGACGTCTCCACACTCCAGAACCTCACGTACCTCTTCGCCGGCGTGAAGATCGCGACCTCCTTCATCTGGATGATCACGGTCGCCCTGAAGACCGACATGGGCGTGGCCTGGCACCGCTTCCTGGCGTTCCCGAACATCTGGTTCAAGCGCAACGCGGACGGCGGCACCTCGCTGGGCGCCCTGCTCCCGATGACGTCCGGCGGCAAGCCGATCGACTTCACCGACCCGGGCGACGACGACGTCTTCGGCGTGTCGCAGGTCGAACAGTTCTCCTGGAAGGGCCTGCTCGACTTCTCCACCTGCACCGAGTGCGGTCGCTGCCAGTCGCAGTGCCCCGCCTGGAACACCGGCAAGCCCCTCTCCCCCAAGCTCCTCATCATGTCCCTCCGGGACCACGCGCACGCCAAGGCGCCCTACCTGCTCGCCGGCGGCGGCAAGTCCATGGAGGGCGAGGAGAAGGCGACGGAGGAGCAGCTGGCAGGCGTACCGGCCGCGGCCCTCGCCGAGGCCGAGCGCCCGCTGATCGGCACGCTCGAAGAAAACGGCGTCATCGACCCGGACGTCCTGTGGTCCTGCACCACCTGCGGCGCCTGCGTCGAGCAGTGCCCGGTGGACATCGAGCACGTCGACCACATCGTCGACATGCGCCGCTACCAGGTGATGATCGAGAGCGCGTTCCCGTCCGAGGCGGGCACGATGCTCAAGAACCTGGAGAAGAAGGGCAACCCCTGGGGGCTGGCCAAGAAGCAGCGCCTGGAGTGGCTCAAGGAGGTCGAGTTCGATGTCCCGGTCGTCGGCCAGGACATCGAGGACCTCACCGAGGTCGAGTACCTGTACTGGGTCGGCTGCGCCGGCGCCCTCGAAGACCGCGCCAAGAAGACGACGAAGGCCTTCGCGGAACTCCTCCACATCGCCGGCGTCAAGTTCGCCATCATGGGCGGCGACGAGAAGTGCACGGGTGACTCCGCCCGCCGCCTCGGCAACGAGCCCCTCTTCCAGGAGCTCGGCATGGAGAACGTCATGGCGCTGAACATGGCGTTCGGCGAGGAACTGGACGACGACGGCAAGGTCGTGGCGGAATCTGCGAAGCCCAAGTCGGCCAAGAAGATCGTCGCGACCTGCCCGCACTGCCTCAACACCATCGGCAACGAGTACCCGCAGCTCGGCGGTGACTACGAGGTCATCCACCACACCCAGCTGCTCCAACACCTGATCGACGAGGGCAAGTTGATCCCGGTGACGCCGGTGGAAGGTCTGATCACCTACCACGACCCGTGCTACCTGGGCCGCCACAACAAGATCTACACGCCCCCGCGCGAGATCATCGCCAGCGTCCCGGGCCTCCGCAACGAGGAGATGCACCGCCACAAGGAACGCGGCTTCTGCTGCGGCGCGGGCGGCGCGCGCATGTGGATGGAAGAGCGCATCGGCAAGCGCATCAACAACGAGCGCGTGGACGAGGCCCTTTCCCTGAACCCGGACATCGTGTCCACGGCCTGCCCCTTCTGCCTGGTCATGCTCACTGACTCGGTCAACGGCAAGAAGAACGACGGCAAGGCGAAGGAGTCGATCCAGGTGGTCGACGTGGCACAGCTGCTCCTGGACTCGGTCAGGACGCCGGCCGACGACGAGCCCCCCGCGGGCACCGCGGAACCGGAGAACGCCCCGGAACCCCAGCCGGTCAAGTAACAACCGGCCGGTCCGCTACGACGACGCCCCGCACCCTCACCGGAGGGCGCGGGGCGTCGTCGTCCCGTCAGTCGTCCCCGATGGTCCCCACGGACGTGAAGACGTACACGAGGAGGACGAGGATGAAACCGCCCCCGGCGAACAACTCCTCCGGCAGGCTCGCCTCGTCCCCCAGGAGGAACGGGCGCCAGCCCAGGAACACGGCCACGATCAGGGCGGCACGCACCGTCTGGACCCCAGGTGCCCAGGCCAGCCGCTGAAGGGCCCCGGGCCCGGCCGTGAAGGTGAACACGGCGGCCAGTACGCACCCGATGACCATGACGAGCACGAAGGCGACCAGGGCGTCCCTGCCGTCCGCCCCGCCCGAGAAGGCACTCCAGCGACCCCCGGCGAGCGCGCGCAGATCCTTGCGCTCATGCACGTATCCGCCCAGCTCAGGCGCCGACGGAGCCCACAACACCTCGACCTCGGTACCGGCGCGCGGCTTGTCGAAGGTATAGGCCCCCTTCACGGCGAGCCGCTCCGAACCGCCGGACACGGCGACCACCAACCGTGCCGAATAACCCCGTACGACGTCCTCGCTCAGGTCCTCCCGCACCCCGCCCGGCCGCTCCACGACGGTCGCGCTGCTCACCCTCGCGCCGGCGTCCCGCAGGGCATCGACCCGGTCGTCACGACTGCCGGCGGCCAGCAGCCCGACGAACAGCGCCGCGGAGGCGAAGCCCACGAGAAGCCACACTGCGCAGCTACGGCCCCTGATCCAGCCCCGGGAATCCAGATGGCGCCCGAGAACGTAGCCCAACGGCGGGCGCCGGCGGCCGAGAACTTCCGGTCCCAGCCGGTCGTACGATGCCCAACTCCCCCCGCCATGCGCCTTGTTGAGGGAAACTCCGCCTCCGGACAGCCCGAGCCGCCGCACCCCCCACAATGCCCCCGCCCGGACCACGGCACACCCCGCGGCGACGGCTCCCCACACCAACAGCGCGTTCCACGGCCGCGGTACGCCCCCGACGCCGAGCAGCCACGCGCAGGCGACCGCGACGGCGACCCACCCCACCAGCCCGCACAGCCGCACGGTCCACACCAGCACAGCACGCACAAGCCCCACCCCCCTGTTCCCCCGGCCCCTGATCCCCCAGCGGCCCCATGGTGTAGCGCACTACACCACGCATTCGGGAGAACGGTCCCTCGTGACGGCGAGCACGCGACGGAATCGTAGAGGCCAGAGATCACGCCCCTCCGATCTCCCCTCCTCCCCGCCGATCCCCGAAGGAAATCCCGTGAAGTCGTTCATCGCCAACCTGCTGCTGTGGTCGTTCTTCATCGGCGGCCTCGCCGCGAGCACGGCCTCCGGCGCCGTGCTCGACGGTACGGCGAAGACCGCGGCGACCTTCGCCGGTATCGCCATCTCGATACTGACGGGCTCACGTATCGCGAAGAAGCCGAAGATCAAGGCGTTTCTGTCGAAGACGTCGACCCTGTGGTTCCTGTTCCTGTTCAACGGCGGTGTGGCCGTGGCCAGTTACTTCGCCATGGACGGCGCCAAGGGCATCGCGACGGCGGCCGGAATGGGCCTGGTCTCCCTGGGCGCGGCGGGCGGCCTGATCACCAACCTCCGCAGGGGTCCGGCCAAGACATCACCCCGAACGTCGGCGGACGACCCCTGGGCCTGACGGTCCGATCCGCAGTCACCCACACCGAACCCGCCCCCGAAAGGCTTCCCATGACCGCGCATCGCTCCCGTGTACGCCGTACGGCCACCCTTGCCACCACAGTGGCCGCCGCCGCGCTCACCGCCGGACTCCTCACGGCCTGCGACCCCACCGACACCTCGGCTCCCAACTCGCTGGACTGCCTCCAGAACTGGAACACGATCTCCGACAGTCTCAAGGCGATCCACGAGGCCGGAGTGAACGCGGCGAAGGACCCGACCCGCACCGACGAGTCCATCACCACGATCGACAAGAACCTCGACAAGATCAACGCGGACTCGGACGACAGCAAGGTCAACAAGGCGGTCGACGACCTGGACAAGGCGATCTCCGACTACAACAAGGCGATCCTGAACGGTGACACGAACCCGGATTCCAGCAAGATCGACGCGGCAGCGGACGAACTCAAGAACGTCTGTACGTCATGACGCGGCAGTGGACGTGGCTTCACAAGTCACCGTTGGGCCACTCGCTTCTTTGTCAGTGTCGGGCTTCCACGGCCCGAGTAAAGGGCGCTCCCTGCGGTCGCGTCGCCTGCGGCGATTCCGCTGCGCTCCACCCTTGACTCGGTCCGCTCCAGCCCGTTTGAGAAGCGAGCGAGCGGCCGGGAAGAATGGGGGTCCCAGGTCCGCCGGCCCCTCACGTCGGCTGCGTCCGCAACCGGCGGAGCGGGACGCGACCGCGCCTCGCCAGCACGCCACGTCGGCTCAGCGGCCAACCGCCGGTGGGGGGACGGAGGGGGTCTCCAGAGTGTGGGTGTCAGACTAACCACTCACAACCCCCATGACAGGTTAGAAAAGACCCCACACCCCAGAGACCCCCCACCGGCCGTTGGCCGCTAAGCCCACCCGGCGTGCAGGCGAGACGCTGACGCGCCCCACCACACCGGCCGGCAACGCAGTACAGGCAAGGGA
The DNA here is from genome assembly GCF_033194735.1 of Streptomyces sp. W16. NCBI lineage: Bacteria > Bacillati > Actinomycetota > Actinomycetes > Kitasatosporales > Streptomycetaceae > Streptomyces > Streptomyces sp. W16. The sequence continues at coordinate 5,970 of NZ_JAWOAI010000229.1, read as the reverse complement.
CTGACAGACCTCGGCCCCCCATTCCTCCCGGCCGCTCGCTCGCTTCTCAAACGGGCTGGAGCGGACCGAGTCAAGGGTGACCCGGAGGGTCATCGCCGCAGGCGACGCGTAGCGAAGCGGAGCGCCCTTTACTCGGTCCGCTCCAGCCCGACACTGACAAAGAAGCGAGTGGCCCAACGGCGACTTCTCCGTCTCAGGGCCACAGCAACACCTTCGCCCAGCCCCGCTCCTCCCGGACATAACTCAGGCGAACGTGCCGTCGTAGCGCATCCCCCTGAAAGAACTCAGCCTCGTCAGGGAAAACGCGGTACAGGGTCCAGGACGGCACCGGTGTCTGCGGCTCGCGTTGGGCGAGTTCCCAGGCCGATTCAGAGGTCCGGGTCAACTCCTCCAGGGACGGGAGGACTTCGCTCTGGTGGCCGGTCAGTGCCGCTGCCAGGGCACCCGTCGAGCGGGCGTGCAGGTCGGACTGGGATTCGTCGGGAGTGGCAGGGAAGACCGGGCCGCGCAGGCGGATCTGGCGGCCCAGGCGAGGCCAGTAGAAGGAGAGGGCGGCGTACGCGAAGTTCTTCAGCTGGTAGCCCTTGCGGCTCGTGGCGTGGGTCGCGAAGGACCAGCCCTCCATGTCCGCGCCGTGCAGCATCACCATCCGTACGTCCGGGAGACCCTCGTCGTCCCTCGTCCCCAGTGACATCACGTGCGGCTCCGTCTCTCCTGCCTCCACCGCCTCCGCGAACCACGTGGTGAAGAGGGCGAGGGGGGTGTCCGGCGCCGTCGTCGGGTCGAATGACCGTAGTTCGGTCGTCTCGGGGGCCCATACCCGCAGTGACTTCAGTAGTTCGTGGAGATCCGTTCCCGTTCCCGTTCCCTTTGCCATGGGGCGAGTATCACCTTTGCCCGTTGTCGTGTCCGAAGTCGTATGCGGTGAAGTCCGCGACCGGGCGGTACCCGATCCGCTGGTAGAGGGCGTTGCTGGTCGGGTTCGCGAGGTCGGTGAAGAGCAGTACCTCGGCCGCACCCGCCTCGCGCGCGGCCCGGCTGACCTCCGCCGTGGCGGCGCCGGCGTATCCGCGGCCCCGCAGGTCCGCCGGTGTGTAGACGGGGGCGACGCGGATCTGGCCGGCCACCTTCGCCGTGACTCCGGCCATCGACACCGGTGTTCCGTCCGAGGTCTCCCAGAGCGTGACGCCGCCGTAGGAGATGCGTGCGTCGGCCCATTCGGCCGAGCCGATCATGGCGCCGCGCTCGCCGATCGCCTCCACGAACTCGCCGTGCCAGCGCATGAGTTGTTCGCGGTCCTTTGCCACCGCGACTCTTGGGCGGCCCGGAGGGGAGGGGTGGGGGATCGTCAACTCGGCCAGGCGGTAGAGGCGTTGGCGGACGCTGATCTCGGGTACGGCTCCGGTCCGTCGTCGCCATGCCTCCGCGAAGGTGGACGCCGTGTCCTGTTCGGCCATGATGCCGGGCAACTCGATGCCCCGGTCGACGAGTTGGGCTGCCAGCGCTTCGGCCTCGGCGGGGGTGAGGCGGGTCGGCATGAGACGGCCGGGAGGCGTGCGGAAGAAGGTGGCCGTGACGGTGCCGTCGTGTTCCAGGACACCGAACTGCGGGTCGCCGTCGCCGTAGATGTGCGTTCCGCGTCTGCGCAGTGCGTCCGTCACCGTCAGCTGGAGGGTGTGGGGTGCGGGGCGGGACTGGAGGAAGTCCCCTGCCAGACCCAGGAATTGGTCGAGGTCCGCGGTGATGTGCCAGGAGGGGGTCGTCATAGTTCTGTCTCCGGGTCGGTCGCCAGGCGGCCGTGCAGGTGGACGTCGCGGAACGCGTCGCGTCGGCCCGATTCGAACATCGCCCCGCGCAGTGTTCCCTCGGCGGGGAAGCCGCAGCGTTCCGCGATGCGGCAGGAGGCCTGGTGGCCGAGGGCGTGGCCGAGTTCGAGGCGGTGCAGGCCCAGGTCGGTCAGGGCCCAGCGGGCGGCGAGGGTGAGGGCGCGGGTCGCCACGTGCCGGCCGCGCGCCTCGGGGAGGGTCCAGTAGCCGACGCGGGCGACGCGGATGACGTGGTCGATGTCGTTGACGCCGATGTGTCCGAGGGTCGTACCGTCGGCCGCGTCCATGACGCGGAACGAGGCGCTGACGCCGTCCTGGGCGCCCTCTGCGCGGGAGCGGAGCGAGTTGCGGGCGCTGGTCAGGTCCGTGATCGGGTGGAGCGGGGTGTTCCAGCGCTGGAAGTCGGGGTCGGACACTCCGCGCAGCCAGTCCTCGACGTCGGTGTCGTCGTCGGCGTCCCAGAGGCGCAGCCGCAGTCCGTGGCCGGTCAGTTCGGGCAGCGGGTGCTGGAGGGACCGCTCGCGTATGTGGGCCATCGCGCCATTGAATCAAGTGCCCCGTGCACCGGGTGTGTCATTTTCCGCCGGCCGGAATCCTGAAGACCGGTACTCCGTCCCGGAACACCGCCTCGACCGGCGTCCCGGCCCGCGGTTCGGCCGGCCCGGAGTCCACCAGTTCGGTCATCATGCGCGGGCCCTCCGCGAGATCGACGACCGCGGCGACGTACGGCACCCGTTGTCCGAAGGGCGGCAGGTCGTTGCGGTGGACGACGGACCAGGTGTAGAGCGTGGCGTGGCCGCTCGCGGTCTCCCAGGTGACGTTCTCGCTCCAGCAGTGGGGGCAGAACTCGCGCGGGTAATGGTGGGCCCGGCCGCAGTCCGCGCAGCGCCGGATCAGCAGCCTGCCCTGGCCGGCCGCGTCCCAGTAGGTCCGGGAGAACGCGTCGGTCTCGGGAAGGTCGAAGCGCGGCTCGCCGGTCATCGGAACCATCCCAGCGCGTCGTCCAGCGACCACACCTGCCAGGACATCGCGAAGAGTGCCACGACCGAGATGAGCGCCATCATCGCGTTCTGCCCCTGCTCCGCCCAGTCGTGGATCATGAGGGTGAAGTAGAGGACGTTGAGGAGCAGGCCCCCGACGAGGGCGACCGGGGTGAGGAATCCCGCGACCAGGCCCAGGCCGACGGCGAGTTCGGCGTAGACGACGACGTACGCCATCGTGCGCGGGCGTGGGGCGACCATCACGTCGAAGCCCGAACGGACCGCGGTCCAGCGGTGTTTGGCGGCGACGTCGGCGGCCCAGGCGATGCCGGTGCCGCGTTCGAACCAGGCTTTCTTGTCCTTGTGCCGCCAGCTCTCCAGCCACCACAGGCCGAGTCCTATGCGGAGGACCGCGAGCCATTCCGCTCCGTCGAGCCAGATCGCATCCATGAATCTGACGGTACGTCAGAAGCTGAGGAAAGCCGAGAGGGGGCCATGAAAATCCTGTGCACGGACCGTGCCGCTGTGCGCCTGCCATGAATCCCGGCAGATTGTTGACGATTTTGTTCGCCGCCGATTACGTTCGCAAGCGCAAGGCCAGGAAGCGGTCCAGAGGACGCGGTCAGGAACGGTCAGGAAGACGAGAGGCAGCACGGTGAAGCACAGGGCAGTGAAGCGCAGGACGGTAGTCATGGGCATCGGCGCCACCGCCGGTGTCGCGGCGGTCGGCGGCATCGCGCTCAGCGCGAACGCGAGCGACTCGAAAACGTCGTCCTCCTCCTCGGACGCCCTGGTCTTCGACCCGGACGCCTACACGAAGCTGACGACGACCGTCACGGACACCGACAACAACGATCACTCGGTGACCTACCACTTCTGGAAGGCGATCACGTACGTCGCCAAGCCGGTCGACGCCACCTACCAGTCGCTGAACGTCAGCGTGCCGGTGGAGATCGACGGCACGGCCGTGGACGCGACCAACGCGCCGATCCTCTTCGCGAACTCCGTCGGCGGCTACATGCCGTCCTCCGTGGCGGACGCCACCGGGATCGGCGGCGGCAGCGCGTCCATGGGCCCCGGCGCCGGCACGCCCAGCGGTGCGGCCTCGTCCTCCGCCGGCCCGGCCCCCAGCGCCTCGGCCTCCAACGCCACCGGCGCGACCAACGGCACCGGCGGCGCCCTCTCCACCAACCAGCTTCTCGCCCTGGCCGCCGGCTACGTCGTGATCGAGCCCGGCGCCCGCGGCCGTACCCTCAAGAACTCCAGCGGCGAGTACTACGGCACCGCCCCGGCCGCGATCGTCGACCTCAAGGCCGCCGTCCGGTACGTCAAGTCCAACAAGGGCCGCATCCCCGGCAACGTCGAGCGGATCGTCTCGGCCGGTACGAGTGCCGGTGGCGCGCTGTCCTCGCTGCTCGGCGCGTCCGGTGACAGCCCGGTCTACGACAAGTACCTCAAGGAGCTGGGCGCGGCCGACGCCTCCGACGCGATCTTCGCGACCGGCGCCTGGTGCCCGATCACCGACCTGGAGCACGCGGACGGCGCCTACGAGTGGAACTGGGGCGCCAACGACCTGAGCACCGGCAAGCTCGTCGACCAGACGGTCTCCAAGGCGCTGCAGGCGCAGTTCGCCGAGTACCAGGCCGGCCTGAAGCTGCGCGGCCTCGGCGGCTTCGGTCCGCTGAACGCCCGTAACCTCGACGAGTACATGGTCGAGCAGTACCTGGAGCCGTCGGCGACCACATACCTCGCCGCCCTGTCGGACTCCGCCCGCGAGACCTATCTGAAGGCCAACACCTTCATCACCTGGTCCGGCGGCAAGGCCACCTTCACCTGGGCCGACTTCCTCACCCACGTCGGCGCCCGCAAGAAGGACACCCCGGCCTTCGACGCCTTCGACCTGTCGGCCGGCGAGAACAACGAGTTCGGCACGGGGACGACGCTGGCCCGCCACTTCACGGCGTACGGCGCGAAGAACGACTCAACGGGCCTCAGCAGCAAGCGGGTTGCGAGCGACATCCCCGCGAAGCTCGACCTGATGAACCCGATGCACCACCTGGTCGGGAAGGTGAACCCGAACCGCTCCAAGCACTGGTGGATCCGCCTGGGCACCAAGGACTCGGACACCTCGCTGACGGTCGCCGCCAACCTCGCCGCCCGCCTCGACAACCTGGGCGACGACGTGAACCACATCTACTACTGGGACGAGGGCCACGGCTCCAACACCGACCCGGGCGACTTCATCACGTGGATCGCCCAGGTGACGGGCCACAAGGCCAGGCGCGGCAAGTAGCCCCCGGCCTCCGGTAGGCCCCCAAGGACGCGGTGCCGGTTTCCCGTCATAAATTCCGGTCACCGCTTCACGACGCCGAGCCCCTCCGCGCACGTTGCGGGCTCGGCGTCGTGGCTTTTCCCACGGTCCTCACAACCAGACGCCCTACGTCACCGGCCGCACCCAGTCCTCCACACCCGTGATCAATCCGCAACCAATTCCGGTCTTGACCGAGACCCATCAACGTGGGACGTGATTACGCTCGCGCTCATGGCCGACTCCACAGCGTCCCCGACCCCGGTGCCGCAGAACCACGCAGACCGCCCCGTGTACGTCATCGGCGGCGGCCCCGGCGGTCTCGCCGCCGCGTACGCGCTGCGCGCGCAGGGCATCCGTGCCGTCGTACTGGAGAAGTCGGACCGGGTCGGAGCGTCCTGGCGCGGGCACTACGACCGCCTGCACCTGCACACCACCCGGCGGCTCTCGGGTCTGCCGGGCCTCGCGATGCCGCGCCGTTTCGGGCGCTGGGTCTCGCGGGACGACGTGGTGCGCTATCTGGAGAAGTACGCGGAGGTCCACGAGCTGGAGATCGTCACCGGTGTCGAGGTCTCCCGCATCGAGCGCTCGGCCGACGGCACCGGCTGGCTGCTGCACGCCACGGGCGGCCGTGAGCTGACCGGCCGCGCGGTCGTCGTCGCCACCGGCACCAATCACACCCCCCGGCTGCCGGACTGGCCCGGCCGCGACACCTACACCGGCGAGCTCCTGCACGCCGCCGACTACCGCAACCCGCAGCCGTACGCGGGCCGGGACGTCCTGGTCGTCGGCGTCGGCAACACGGGTGCGGAGATCGCGGTCGACCTGGCGGAGGGCGGCAGATCGGAAGAGCGTC
>NZ_JAWOAI010000228.1:0-15150 GCF_033194735.1 Streptomyces sp. W16 | reverse complement strand
CGCAGCGCCTCGCTGCGCCAGGGCGCCCAGCCCGCGTGCAGTGACGCGATCAGCGTCCGGCTCACGGTCACCAGCTGTCCGGCCTCGTTCGGCGGCGACACGGTCACCGTCACCGCCTCCGTCCACATCCCGTCCGTCATCCCCGGCCACGACTTCGGGGACGCCAGCAAGACGGCCACCATGCCGCTCGACCACTGACACACGACCGATCACCGAACCACCCGGCTCGACCGAACAAGGAGCGAGGAGCACAGCACTCATGGGTCTGCGGGAACGCGTCAACCATCCCGAGGAGAACGGCCATCGGGGCGAGGAAGGCCACATGGTCGCCTCGTACCGCGCCAAACTCCTGGAGGAGATCGACCTCGCGGAGATGAGCGCGCTGGCCGCCGCCGAGCGACGGGCCCGCCTGGAGCGGGTGCTCGGGCACATCATCAGCCGTGAGGGCCCGGTCCTCTCGACCGTCGAGCGCTCGCAGCTGATCCGCCGGGTCGTCGACGAGGCGCTCGGCCTCGGCATACTCGAACCGCTCCTCGAAGACGCGTCGATCACCGAGATCATGGTGAACGGCCCGGACGCGATCTTCGTCGAACGCGGCGGCCGGGTCGAGCAGTTGCCGCTCCGCTTCCCCTCCCACGACCAGCTGATGCAGACGATCGAGCGGATCGTGTCGACCGTCAACCGCCGCGTGGACGAGTCGAATCCGATGGTCGACGCGCGACTGCCGTCCGGCGAACGCGTCAACGTGATCATCCCGCCACTGTCGTTGACCGGCGCCACCCTCACCATCCGCCGCTTCCCGCGCTCCTTCACCCTCCAGGAGATGGTCGGCTTCGGCTCGCTCGACGAGCACATGCTGTACCTGCTCGCGGGCCTGGTGCACGCCAAGTTCAACATCATCGTGTCGGGCGCCACCGGCACCGGGAAGACCACTCTCCTCAACGCCCTCTCCGGCCTCATCCCGGAGACCGAACGCATCATCACCATCGAGGACTCCGCCGAACTCCAGCTCCAGCAGTCGCACGTGATCCGGCTGGAGGCCCGCCCCCCGAACGTCGAGGGCAAGGGCCAGGTCACCATCCGCGACCTGGTCCGCAACTCCCTCCGGATGCGCCCCGACCGGATCGTGGTCGGTGAGGTCCGCGGCGGCGAGTCCCTCGACATGCTCCAGGCGATGTCCACGGGCCACGACGGCTCCCTCGCGACGGTCCACGCCAACAGCGCGGAGGACGCGCTGATGCGCCTGAAGACCCTGGCGTCCATGTCCGAGGTCGAGATCCCCTTCGAGGCTCTGCACGACCAGATCAACAGCGCCATCGACGTCATCATCCAGCTCACCCGCTTCGCCGACGGCGCCCGCCGGATCACCGAGATCGCCCTCCTCGACAGCCACGGCAGCGAGCCGTACCGACTCGCCACGGTCGCCCGCTTCAGCCCGCAGCCCATCTCCGCCGACGGCCGGATCTACGGCGTCTTCGAGTACTTCCCGCTCTCGCGCCGCACCGCCGACCGCCTCTACATGGCGAGCCAGCCCCTGCCGCAGGCCTTCGGCGTCGCCCAGAGCACGGAACACCTAGCCCTCAGAGAAGCCAGTAGGTAGGGACCGACCCCATGGATCTCCAGACGATCGTCACGCTCACCACCGGCATCACCCTGCTGACCTGCGTCCTGGGTGTCGCCGGCGTGCACGCCTACGCCACGGGCAGGGCACAGCGCGCGGCCCTGGTCGACCGGCTGTCGTCGACCGGACAGATCCCGCTCGGCCGCCCCCGCCGCTTCCGCACCCTGGACCGCCGGCTGCGCCGTACGCGCCTCGGCCGGAAGCTCGAACTGCGGCTTGCGGCAACGGGGTTGGACATGACGCCGGGCGAGTTCTTCGTCTACATGCTGGCCACGGTGGCCGCCCTCTGGCTGATCGGCCAGGCGTCCCTGGCGCCCTTCTTCGGCCCGATCGCGGGGCTGTTGGGCATCGGGGTGGCGATCCAGTTCCTCAACTGGCAGCGCCAGAAGCGCATCGAGAAGTTCATCAACCAACTCCCCGAACTGGCCCGCATCATGGCCAACGCCACCCACGCCGGCCTCGCCCTGCGCACCTCGATCAGCATGGCGGCGGAGGAGCTGGAGGCACCGGCCGGGGAGGAACTCGCCAAGGTGGCCAACCAGTTGGCGGTCGGCGCCTCGATGGACGACGCGCTGAGCGAGCTGGCGGACCGGCTCCCCTCCCGCGAACTCGTCGTCCTGGTCACCACGCTGGTGCTCTCCAACCGGGCGGGCGGCCAGGTGGTCAGCGCCCTGCGCAACCTCACCGAGACCCTGGAGGAACGCAAGGAGACCCGACGCGAGGTCCGCACCCAGCTCTCCCAGGTCAACATGACGTCGTACGCCGTTCCGGTGATGGGCGTGGGCGCCCTCTTCCTGATGAACGGCGTGAAACCCGGCGCCCTGGAACGGATGACGGGCTCCCCGATCGGCCAGGCCTGCGTGATCATCGCGTTCGGGCTGTACGCGGTCGGCTTCATCCTCATCCGCCGCCTGTCCCGCATCGACGTCTGAGAGGGGGAGACCTGATGACGGCACTCGTACTCGGCCTGGTCATGGGCCTCAGCGTCTGGGGCGTCTTCGCGGGCGTCCGCATGTACCGCGCGGACGCGAAACTACCGACCGACCTCGTCCTGGCCCTTGAGGTCGGCGCGACCCGCACCGGCGCGGTCGACTCCCTCGTCGACCGCCTGGGCATGCGCTACGCCCCGATGGTCCTGCGCCTGATGGGCCCCAAGCAGGTCGCCAAGTACCGCCGCAAGATAGACCTCGCGGGCAACCCCGGCGGCCTGACCATCGACCGCTACGCGGCCCGGCGGGCGGTCTACGGCTTCCTCGGCGGCTTCGGCGGCCTGGTGTTCCTGCTGAAGGGGAACTACCTCCTCGCCCTGATCCTGTTCGCCTTCGGCGCGGGCTGGACGGAGGTCGGCATCTGGTCGGCGATCCGCATCCGCAAGGACGTGATCGAACGGACCCTGCCGGACTTCCTGGACGTGCTGGCGGTGGTGGTGAGCGCGGGGCTGGGCTTCCGCCAGGCGCTGGACCGGGTGGCGTCGAAGTACGAGGGCCCGTGGGCGGACGAACTACGCATCACGCTACGGCAGATGGACCTCGGCATGAGCCGCCGCGCCGCCTTCGCGGAGCTGCGGCGACGCAATGACAGCGAGCAAGTGGCCATGTTCGTCACGGCGTTGCAGCAGGGGGAGGAGCTGGGCGCGCCGATCGTCGACACGTTGGTCGCCCTGGCCAAGGACATGCGCCGCACTGACGCGCAGAACGCGCGGAGGAAGGCGGCTCGCGCGGTCCCCAAGGCCACGATGATGATTACCACGTTCATGGTCCCGGCCACGATGCTGCTCCTCGGCGCGGGCCTCCTCCTCGGCTCCGGCACGGACTTCAGCACGATCACGGGCAAGTAGGGGACGGGGGCGAGGGGAGCGATGGCGACGACGGAGGAACGGGACCGTACGGGACTGCTGCGACGACGCCCCAAACCGGCCGAGATCACGACACCGCCGGCGGGCACGGTCCTGCCGGACCACGTGCGGTCCGGGGCGTCGGACATACCGGTTACGACGGTGACGCCGGCGTTGCCGCCGGGGTGGGTACCGGTAGGGGCCGCGCTCCCGGGGGTGCCGAGGCCGGCAGCTCAGCCACGGCTGGAACAGATGGCCGCCGACGGCGAAGGTCCCCCACTGGGGCCACCCGCACCCGACGACGAAAGTAGTACGGGTCGTACGGGTGGTGCGGGTGGTGCGGGTGGGAACACGATCCCGGCCGAAGGCCGGGGAGTGGCTCTCCCCATCCAGATCAGCGCCCTACAGGCAATGTGCAGGCAGGTCTTCGGCTTCCGCCTCGCGATGATCGCCCTCGCCGCCCCCTCCGCCCTCCTCAACGCCAACCCCGGCGTAGCCACCCGCCTGGTAGGCGCAGCCGTCGTCGTCACCTTCATGGCCTCCTACGTCCTGTTCAGGGACTGGGAACGCTTCGGCCCCCTCCTCCTGCGCCACCCCTCCCTCCTCGCCCTGGACACCCTCTTCGCCGCCCTCCTCCTCATCTCCGCCGGCCCCACCAGCACCCTCGCCTACGTCAGCGTCTGCACCCCCCTCCTCGCCGGCATCGTCTACGGCTGGCGCGGCGCCGGCTGCTTCGCGGGCCTCCAGGCCGTGATCCTGCTCCTGGCTCAGACCGCCGCGGCCGACGCCCACCGGGGCGTGGCGGAAGCCTCGCTACTCCCCGGCCTGTGCGTCATCGCCGGCGCGGTGGGAGTGACCCTGCGCAACCTGATGCTCCGCTTCGGCGCAGCCACGACGGCGTTGACGACGGTCCAGGCCAGGTTGGCCGTAACAGAGGCCGTAGGTGCCGAACGGGCCCGTCTGGCACGCGAGTTGCACGACTCGGTGGCGAAGACCCTGCACGGTGTGGCGCTCGCGGCGGACGGCCTGGTGGGCTCGGCGGGCGCGGACCGCATGGACCCGGTCCTGGTCAAACAGCAGGCGGAACTGGTGGCCCGCTCCGCACGCCGGGCCGCCGCGGAATCCCGCGAACTCCTGGCGGACCTGCGGCGCGAGTCCGACCCCGACGAGGGCACGGACGTACTCGTCGAACTGGCCGCCCGTACAAGGGACTTCAGCACCAGAACGGGCCTGCCCACGACCTACCGCCCCACCGGCGAACACGGCGTACCGCCGGTCCCGCCCGCGGTGGCCCGCCAACTCCTCACCATCGCGACGGAGGCGATGGAGAACGCCCACCGCCACGCGACGCCGACCAAGGTCGACGTACGGGCCGGAGTCCACGACAGCCTGCTCCGCATCAGCGTCTACGACGACGGCCGCGGCCTGCCTCCCGGCACGACCCTCGAACAGCTGCGCAGGGCGGGCCACTTCGGCCTGGTCGGCATGGTCGAGCGGGCGGCGTCGGTGGGCGCCCGCATCCGCATCGGCCGGGGCGGCCACCCCAAGGGCACGGAAGTCCGCCTGGAACTCCCGCTGGAAGCCCTGACGACGCAGCCGACGCAGCCGACGCAGCCGACGAAGACGTAGCGAGAGCCAACCAGCACCCCCCACTTCACCGTCCCCCCACACGACGACCCGAGAGGAGGCAGCCATGCCGGACCACACGACGCCCCACCCCGGCGCGCCGCAGCCGCCGTCACCGAACCCGTTCCCGAACTTCCCGCAGCCCGCGCCGACTTCACCCCTTCGGGTGGTGGTGGCCGACGACAACCCGGTGGTCCGGGCCGGCCTGACGGCGCTGCTGTCGGGCCGCGCGGACATCACGGTCGTGGCGGAGGCGGCGGACGGCCGCGAGGCCTACGAGGCGGCCCGACTGCACCGCCCCGACGTGGTTCTCCTGGACGTCCGTATGCCGGGCGTGGACGGCATCTCGGCGCTGCCGTACCTGGTGGGGATCGCCCCGGTCGTGATGCTCACGTACAGCAGGGAGACGGAGATCGTCCAGGAGGCGTTGCGCCGAGGGGCGGGCGGCTATCTGGTCCACGGCGAGTTCACGGCGGACGAACTGGTGGCCGCCGTAAGGGACATCAAGCAGGGCAGGGCCCACTTCACGCCGTCGGCGGCGGGCGCGCTGCTGGCCCAGCTGAGGCAGCAGCAGGCGGCCGGTTCGCTGCCGGAGGGCCTGGGCTCCTACGAGCATCAACTAAGTGCAAATGCACACGCGATGGAGCCCTCTGCGGCCCTGCCATCACTGACTTCACCCAAAGGGCTTTCGCAACTGCAATCAAATGTGGGACAGTTGTCGTCGGACAGGTCACGGTTCCAACTGAGCGCGAGGGAGGCGGAGATCATGGACCACATCGCGTCCGGCATGACCAATCAGCAGATCGCCGCCACCTGCTTCATCTCCGAGAAGACCGTCAAGAACCACATCAACCGCATCTTCGCCAAACTCCACAGCACCAGCCGCTCCGAGGCCGCCGCCAAGTGGCTGGGCACGGCACCGGGTTCGGCGCGAGGGTTGGGGTGAGCTGTGGTGACGCGACGGGGCACCCACCTCTTGGGCCTGCGGGCCGGACGGGACGACGAACGGGCCCAATGCGACGGTTGGGACCACGATTGGGCCCGGGATTGGGCCCTGGGACCCTCTGACACGGACGCCGTTCAGGCATACCGTGCTCTTGTCGAAAGCGCCGCCGGCGACGAGGAAGCCGGTAACGCGTCACTCGGAGGGGAACACCATGAGCGACCTGATGCTGAAGACCGCCGTCGCGACCAAGGTCCGCGTGAACAGTTGGAAGAACACGACCGTCGCGGCCGTTCGGCGCCGCGCCGGCGACGAGGGGCAGACCGCGGTGGAGTACCTGGGCATCATCGCGGTGGTCGTGGCGATCGTGCTGGCCATCACGGGTACCAGCATCGGGACGACGATCATGACGAAGATCACCGGTCTGATCAACCAGGTCGGCGGCTGACACGACCGCGCCGATACGGAGACGCAGGGCAGGCCTTCCCCATCTACATCACGGTGGTGGGGGGTCTGCTCTTCCTTGCGTTGGCGTACTTCGCGGTCGGCCAGGCCACGGTGAACCGGAGCGGTGCCCAGACGGCCGCCGACGCGGCGGCGCTCGCGGCGGCACAGGACACCCGTGACCAACTCGCGGACGAGTGGGTGAACGACGTACTGGACCCCACCAAGTGGCAGGACGTCTTCCACGGCGGGGGCGTGGTGTTCGGCGGGTGCGCACGCGCGGGCCGGCTCGCGTCCCAGAACGACGCCAATGTGCTGGGGTGCGAGCCGAACGTCTTCCGCATGCGCTACGACGTCGATGTGCAGACCACGAAGACGATGGGGGAGTCCATCGTCCCCGTCACGGCGGGCAAGAGGTCGAAGGCCTCCGCCGCGGCGGTCATCGAGCCGCTCTGCACCTTCGAACTCCCCGGCGCGGACGCCGGGGACACCGTGCTGCCCCAACTCACCTGCAAGGACGGCAGGAAGTGGGACGTCGACCCGACCGATCCCACCGGTCTCCCGGGACCCGAGGACCTCTTCGACGTCCATCTGGCCGACTGACAAGCGAACGACGAGTGACGAAGGAAGCAGAGTGATGAGCATTCGGTTCACTGCGCAGGCCCGCAGGGGGATGGTCGCGTTGACTGTTGCGGCCGGTCTGGCCCTCGGGGTGGCCGGCTGCGGCGGGAGCGGGAACGACGCCAAGAAGCCGGACACCTCGGCGTCCCCCTCGAAGACCAGCGGCTCCCAGCCGAGTGCTCAGGAGGGGCAGTCCCAGGCACCTCTGGCCGAACTCACCGGCCCGGACGGGCTGTCGCTCCAGATCACCTCCGCCGTTCGCGATTCCGGCGGCTTCCTCACCGTGAACGGCGTCATGAAGAACGACGCCGACAAGTCCGTGGCGATTCCTGTGGCGTTGCGCGGCGACGAGACCGAGATCCTGCGGCACGGCACGTCGCTCGGTGGTGCGACCCTCGTGGACTCCACGGCGAAGAAGCGCTACTACGTGCTGCGTGACACCGACGGACGGCCGCTGACGACGACGGACTTCGGGTCCCTCGACGCGGGGCAGACCCTCCCGGTCTTCATGCAGTTCCCGGCGCCGCCGTCGACCACGTCCCAAGTCACCCTGCAATTGCCCACCTTCGCCAGCGGCACCATCAAGATCTCCGGGTGAGGCGACAGTGACCACCACCCCCCGTCTCCCCCTCGTAGTGGCCGCCGCCACCCTCATGGTCGCCGCGAACATCGTCGGCGCGGTCACGGCGCACGCCGCCGACACCCCGAGCCCCAGCGTCCCACCGGGCACCGAGGCCTCCGCCTCGGCCCCGGTGCAGGTCGACCCGAACGACCCCGACCTGAAGCTCCCCGAAGGCGCCACGCTCGCCTCCCCCAAGGTCCTGGACATCAAGTCCGTCGTGGAGGACCAGGGCGGCGAGGAACGCCGCGAGGACACCAACTCGGACGTGACCTTCGCCCTCCAGGCAGAGGTCCTCTTCAGCAAGGACAGCGCGAAGCTGAGCGCCGCGTCGAAGTCCCGTATCGACGCGATCGCCGCGGAGGTCAAGAAGCAGAACGCGACCACGGTCCGCGTCTTCGGCTTCACCGACAACCTCGGCTCCTCGGCCCACGGCGACGTCCTCTCCAAGCAGCGCGCCGACGCCGTACAGGCCGTCCTGGACTCGGACCTGAACGACCCGAACATCACCTTCGAAGTACGCGGCTACGGCGAGCAGTACCCGATCGCCGACAACTCCTCGGAGGCCGGCCGCAAGAAGAACCGCAGGGTCGAGGTGACCTTCCCGCGCACGGAGAGCTGAGGGCCCACCCGGTACTTGGGTGTCGATTTGGGTCCACGGGCCCATCTCGGGCATCCGCCCCGTCCCTAATCTCTGGAAGCTCCAGTGGTGTTGAGCGACAGACAGCGGGGGACGGGGAGACATGGCCTCGATCGGGGGAACAGGCGGGGGAGTTGGTGGGCCAGGCAGCGGACTGAGCGGGCGGCGGGAGCTGCCCGTGCCGCTCGCCACCGCACTGACGCTGGTGCACATCCTGTTCGCGGTCACCGTCGTCGGCGGGCTCGGCGTGCTGTTGACCGCCGCGTCGTACGACACGCTCGACGGCCAGGTCGTCGCCCTCGTCGCCTGCGCCGCCGCGCCGGGCGTCCTCGGCTGGTGGCTGGCCCGGCGGAGCTGGGAGGGCGGGACCCGGGTCCGGCTCGGACTCGTCGCCGTACAGGGCTGGTTGATCCTCGGCGGTGTCGTCAACCTCGTCTCGGGGTCCGCCCGCGGCGGCCTCCAGCTCTTCCTCCCGATCGTCATCCTCTTCCTCCTGTCCCGCCCGGAGAGCCGTCAGTGGTACGGCCTCGCCGGACTGGAACGCGTCGAGCGCCGCCCGTTCTCCCTTGCCCGGCTGATCCGTTGGCGCCGGGACGAGGGGCAGACGGCGGTCGAGTACGCCGGATTCATCGCCATCGTCGCCGCCATCATCACCGCCCTGCTGGTCACCGGCCTCGGCACCCAGATCTTCGGCGGCATCCAGTCGGAGGTCTGCAAGGTCACCGGCATGGCCTGCGGTACCGGCACGACCACTACCACCACTACCACCACCGAGACCGACACAACGGGCGCCGACAAGCCCGCCCCCGCCGACAACAAGACAGACGACCAGGCAGGCGACAACGACGGCTGCTTCTCCGGCGTAGGCGCCTTCTTCGGCTGTGCCGGTGACCAGGTCAAGCAGGTCGGCCAGGGCCTCTTCGTCGACGGCGTCTGGGGCGACCTCACCGGTATCTACGACATGGTCCGCCACCCCATCGACACCGTGAAGGGCATCGGCGACTACGGCAAACAGCTCGGCGACGGCTGGTCGAAGAACTCCAAGGACGCCGCCAAGAAGTGGTCCGACGGCGACTACGGCGGCGCCCTGTGGGACTGGACCGGCGCTTCGGTCAAGACCGGCGGCACGGTCCTCTACGACCTGTTCGTCGGCGACGACGTAGCGAAGGACTGGAACAACGGCGACAAGACCCGCGCCGTCACCCACGTCCTGTGGAACGTCGGTTCCCTCTTCATCCCGGGCTACGACGGCGCCAAGATCGTCGAGAAGGTCGGCGACCTCGGCAAGATCGGCAAGCTGGGGAAGCTCGGCGAACTCGCCGAGAAGGCCGCCAAGGCGGCGGAGGACGCGAAGAAGGCGGCCAAGGCCGGTGACGTGGCGGGCACCGAGAAGGCGGCCAAGGAGGCTGACGACGCCGCCGAGGAAGCGGAGAAGAAGGCCGAGAAGACTGGCTGCACGATCGGCGCGCCCATCCGGCGGATTCCGTACGAGGGCAACGGTCCGAAGGACGACGGTGGCCTCACCGGTTCTTCCGGCACGGGCACCACCGTCCTCGCCGCCGGCGGCTCCCCGTACGTCGTGCTCGCCGAGGACGGCTGCGACGAGGGCGCCAAGAAGGAGGCCGAGGATGCCCGTAAGAAGGCGGACGAGGCCGACGCGGCCGCTCGCGCCGCCGACCTGCAGCACGCCGCGGACGAGCTGAAGAAGGTCATCGCGGATGCCAGGGACAAGCAGAAGACGCCCAGGAACGAGCGGTTCACGCTCGACGAGAAGAAGATCGACGACCTCGTGGCCAAGGCCAAGGACAACCCGGATCTGAGCAAGGGGGAAATCGGGAAGGCCGAACTGACCCAGTCCCTCAAGGACTTGGCGGACGCGCTGAAGAACACGACCATCGACAACCAGAGCCGCGGTTCGCTCGGCGGCCCCGTGCTCAGGGCCGGCAACCGCCACCAACTGGCCGAAGCCATGGCCGAGGTCAAGGCCGCGACGCGTGCAGCGGACGACGCCGCCGAGGGCACCAAGGTCTATGCCGGCGTTGGCGCGAAGAAGGGTCGCCCGACCGTGGACATGGGCGACGGCACGACCGCCGATCTCAGCGGTATCGACGACGCCGACGTGGTCTACAAGGGCAAGGACGGCACCCTCAACGTCGTGGAGGTCAAGAACACGGGGCAGGCCGCTACCCAAGCCTCGATCCGTGCCCAGGCAAAGAAACTGGCCGATTGGCAGAAGGCGCACCCGGGCCGCAAGGCCCGCTACGAGATCGAGACGCAGGACGGCTGGGACAAGGTCTTCGACGGTTTCCAGAAGGACAAGAAGACCGGCACTCGTCCGGACGGCACGCCCGCGCAGACCCTCGCCGACAACGGACTCGACCTTCGCGTCGCCGGCCAGGACATCTCACCGCAGCAGCTCAGGGCGATGAACGACGCGTGGAACAGGAAGACTCCGGCCGAGCGGCAGGCGGCACGGGACTCGGGCAAGATGAAGGACCCGAAGACCGCCATGCAGTTCCTGGGTGTTTCCTGATGCGGCGTGGACGTGGCGGACGACGAGAGGAACGGAGTGGCCGGACCGTGACCGCACATCACCTGCTGCCCGCGACCATGCGTCGGCTCCCGCCCCCGTGGAACGACCTGACCCAGGAACGGAGGCAGCGCCTCGACGACCTGCCGCATACGGAGGCGAACGAGCGTGCAGCACTCGACGCACTGACCGCCGCGCTCTCCGGCCCACTGCCGTCACCCGCGCCGCGCGTCTGGAGCGATGAGTCATGGGCGTTCTACGACCGCATCCGTCATGAGGCCGGGTACCGGCTGGCCCACGCCATGCCGACGGCGGGCCGGTTCACCCGCGAGGGCGTCAGCGACGTACTCGGGGAGTGGGCGGCCGCCGCACAGCCGCCGGTGCCGCCCTGGTGGCTGGAGGACCAACTGGACGTGATCGCCACGGAGTTGGTCCGCGACGATCTCTCGGGCTGGACGCACGACGTGTTGTACTGGCTCCAACAGCAGCAGCCCTACGACGAGGCAGGCGTCGCCGCGATCGCCGAGCGGTGTGCCGTGTACGGCCTCGCCGCCCACGACGCGGTGAGTCTCCTGCGGCACCTGGGCCCGCCCCACGGCGAGCGCGCCCTGCTCCGTCTCGTGCGGGACGACAGAGTGAGCGAGGACAGTCGCGCCTGGGCGAGGGACTCCCTGATGTGGCTGCGCCACCCCGGCTACGAGGCCCGCGCCCGCCAACCGGCGCAGGGAGAACACCCCTTGCTGCCTCCCGCCGTACGCGAACTCCCCTACGGCTGGGCCGTCGGCTTCCAGTGGCCCGCCGAACTCCCGGAAACCGACGACAACATCACCCGCGCCCGCGCGATCCTCCAGGCCTGCGCCCCGACCGCACCCGTACCCGAACCCGTCCCCGACGCCGACTGGACCGGTGACGAGGACGAGGACGAGCCCGCCTGGCTTGAGGTCCGCGTGGTGATGCGGGACCTCATGCCGTACGCGAGCCTGGTTACCGAGGAACGCATGACCGAGGCGGTCCGGGAGTGCTCGCTGCTGGGCATCCCCGGCGTACCGCCCGACCCGGACGGCGAGGAGGCAGCGCGCTTCGTCCGGAGGTGGGTGACATGGATCGGCGGCTGGATCGCCGGGGAGGTCTTCACCTGGCTCGGCATGTGCGTCGACGACGACACCCTGGTGACCCCGTGGGCGATGGAACTCGCCGAGCGGTACGCCCGGTTCGGCGTCGCCACCGACCAGGCCGTGTCCATGCTCCACTGGCACGGCACCGTACCCCGAAGCCGCCAGGCCCTCGCCCGCCTGGCGACGGACGGCACACTGGCGCCGTGAGCGAGCCGGAAAGCAAGTCCGGAAAGCAAGTGAGGACGACGATGCTGCTCGCGAACCTCTTGGTCGTCAGGGAGCCCCGGCCCGCCGAACTCCGGCACGCCCTGGCGGACTTGCTGGGCCTGCCCGAGGACGCCGTCTCCGTGGCGCACGAGGACTGGGACCAGGAGGACCGTGACTGGGGCGCCCCGGTGCTCTGTACCTACTGCCCGCTGCCCCCGGGCGACCTGGCGGTCTCCCTCGACATCAGCGTCACCGCCTCGGCCGCCGGCGACCTCACGGAAGCGGACCTCGCCCTCGGTATCGCGGCCAGGGTGGGCAGTTCGGTCGTCTACCCCGCCGAGTCCTACCCACCGAGCGCCTCCTGGGCAGCGGTCCCCGACGGCCGCGCGGTCAGGTGCAGCATCGAGACGGTCGAGACGGGCTACGGCGAGGACGCCGTCCTCTATCCGTTCCGCGTCTACAACGTGGCAGCACCGGTACCGGACCTGCCCCCTGCTTCCCCAACTCTCCCTGCTCCCCCTGCTCCCCCTACTCCGTCTCCACCGTCACCTGAGCCCCCACCCTCAGCCCCCACTCCGCCATGACCCCCGCCTCCGCCTCCAGCACATGCCGGGACCGGATCCGCGGCAGGCCCAGCCGCCCCGGCTTCATCGTGTGGACGGCGACGACCTCCAACTTCCGATTCAGATAAGCCACATCGATCGGGAAGCGCATCCGGAACGTGTGCACACTGCTCGCAGGCGAGAGCAGCATCGCCCCGTCGATTCCGTCCCGGCCGAGCAGCCCCTTCGTCCGCGCCCGGTAGGAGGTCGCGAACTCCAGCGGAACGGCGACAGCGTCCGCGGCCCCCCGCACAATCAGCTTCCCCCGCCCGTCACTCCAACGTCGTCCCATGCCAGATCACCCTCCTGCGCCACTCCGGATCCGATGCCGACCGACCGTATCCACCCGGACTGGGCCCCACATGGGCCCACGGACCCATGCCGCGCCCGCCGCCATCCGGATATCGTCCCCGCGTGCGCCTGATTCTGATCGTCGTGGGTGCCCTGTGGGGCGCGTGGTCGGGCCTGCTGCTGCCACGCGCCGCCCACCGCCTCTCCGTCGAGGCCGAGGAACCCTGGAACGGGCGTTGCCCCGACGGCCACCCGATCACGGGCCCTTCCGACGGCTGGCTGGGCCGCGCCCGCTGCACCGAGACCGCCGACACCGGCATCGACATCAACGGCTCACACCGGTGCGGCCCCTACGGCCCCAGCACCCCCGTCGTATCCACCGCGACCGCCCTCGTCTGCGCGACCCTCGCCGCGGCCACCGGCCCCCACCCCGAACTCGTCGTCTGGCTGCTCGCCGCCCCCGTCGCCGTTCTCCTCGCGCTCGTCGACCACCGGGTGCACCGCCTCCCCGACGTCCTCACCCTCCCCCTCGCCGCCGCCACCCTCGCTCTCCTCGGCGTCGCGGCCCTGCTCCCCGCCGACGCCGGCTCCTGGCTCACCGCCCTGCTCGGTGGACTCGCCCTCGGCGCCGGGTACTTGGTGCTGTATCTCATCAACCCCGCCGGCATGGGCTTCGGCGATGTGAAGCTCGCCCTCGCCCTCGGCACGGCCCTCGGCTGGTACGGCTGGCCGGTGCTCGTCACGGGTGCCTTCGCGGGGGTGCTGTACGGCGCGCTGTACGGCCTCGGCATGGTCGCCCTGCGCCGGGCGGGCCGCAAGACGGCGATTCCGCTGGGGCCGTTCATGCTCGGCGGCGCGTTCACGGGTGTGGTGCTGGGCGCGTTCGCGGTGGCGTGAGACGGTGGTGAACCCGGCATCCGGGCGGCCAACGGCCAGCGGCCAGCGGCCAATGGCCAACGACGAACGAGGTGGCGTACTCGTGCGGAAGATCTCCTTCATGATGTCCGTGTCCCTCGACGGATATATGGAGGGCCCCGACCGGGACATCAGCTGGCATCTGGTCGACGACGAACTCCACCAGCACATGAACGACACCCTCAGGCCCCTGGGCGCCTTCGTCGACGGCCGGGTCACCCACGAACTGATGGCCGCCTACTGGCCCACCGCCGACGCCGACTCGGACGCCTCCGCGGTCACCGCCGAGTTCGCCGCCATCTGGCGGGACAAGCCGAAGACCGTGTACTCGCGGACCCTGCCCAGCGGCCCCGCCGAGTGGAACACGACCATCGTGTCCGAGGTCGTCCCCGAGGAAGTGCGCGCCCTCAAGGAACAGTCCGGCGGCGACCTCGGCCTCGGCGGCGCCGACCTCGCCGCCACCTTCTTCCGGCTGGACCTCGTCGACGAGATCAAGGTGTACATCCACCCGGTCCTCATCGGCCGCGGCAAGCGCATGTTCCCCGAGGCCGACACCCACACCGCGTTCCGCCTCGTCGAGAACCATGCCTTCGGCAACGGGGTCGTCCTGCTGCGCTACGAGCGAGCCGCCCCGTAAAGCTGTTGTCCGCCGTGCTCCCACCGGATAGGAAGAACCCATGACTGGACTCGGCGCCGTGTTCCGGCCCCAACTGCCCCCCGAGCGGCTCCGTGCGGTGGTCGAACTCGCCGACGCCTCGGGGCTCGAAGAGCTCTGGCTGTGGGAGGACTGCTTCCGCGAGGGCGGGATCTCGGCCGCCGCGGCGGCGCTCGCATGGAGCGAGCGGGTGCGGATCGGGGTAGGACTGCTCCCGGTCCCGCTGCGGAACGTCGCCATCACCGCCATGGAGGCCGCGACCCTGTACCGGCTGTTCCCGGGGCGCCCGATCCTCGCCGTCGGACACGGCGTGCAGGACTGGATGGGCCAGGTCGGCGCACGCGCCGAGTCCCCGGTGACCCTGCTGCGCGAGCATCTCGACGCGCTGCGCGCCCTGTTGCGCGGAGAACGGCTCACGACCCAGGGGCGCTACGTCAAGCTCGACGACGTCGGCCTCGACTGGCCGCCGGAGGGTCCCGTCGAGATA
>NZ_JAWOAI010000227.1:0-15264 GCF_033194735.1 Streptomyces sp. W16 | reverse complement strand
CGAACCGGAGGGCCCACCGCCCGCCTGGCGCACGGCCCTGGAGGAGCGGGCGCCGCACTGAGGCGTTGCCGTTCCGCTGCCGGGGCCGTTCTCAGCCGGTTGCGCGCGGCGGCAGCGGCGGTGCGGGTCCGACCGGTGGCTCGACCTCGTACGGCTGCGCCGTGAGGTAGCGCAGGAGCTTTTCGACACCCGTGGCATCGATCGGGTCGACGGTGTAATGCGTGACGGTGTGACCGCCCAGATAAGCGGGCAGATCGTCACGGTCACCGCCGGGCAGCACCACTTTCAGAATGCGCCGGTGCCAGCCCGCGGGATTGCCGTAGACCTCGTTCCTGATGTAGCGGGCCTCCCAGATCACGCCCTCACCGGTTCCCGGTGCTTCCATGCCTTCGGCGCGCCGCCGGTACGCCGGGGACGCGACGACCAGGACGTGGTCGGCGGCCTGGAACTCCTCGTGCATCCACAACGCCCAGTCCTGCGGCTCCTCGGCCGCCGAGAGATCCAGCTGGGCATCGACGCCCTGCTTCCGCAGGAGCAGCCAGAGCGCGCGTACCCGTTCGGTGTGTTCGCCGTCGTCGTCCTCTTGTGCGTAGGAGATGAAGACGCGTGGCCCGGGAGCGGCCCCGCCGTTCGACTCCGGTGGCTGCGTCGGGACGCTCAAGCCGAAGACGGCGAGCACGGTGGCCGGGGTCACGGTGTCCCCGGGACCGAGTCGGGGGTGTGGTGTGCCGTTCGGCCGGGCGCCTTCCAGCATCAGGGCGAGTTCCTGACGGCTCAGGGCGCCGAGCAGTTGTGCCGCCCTGTGGTCCTGTACGGCCCAGGCGGCCTTGTCCCAGGGAGTCGCACCGGGAAACGGTGCGAGTACGGTCGCGGCCCGCGATGTGGGGAGTGCGGCAGTGAGTACGTCCGCGAACCGGGCGTCGGGTGCCCACCGTGCACCTTCCCGCCGGGCCTCCTCCCAGTGGGCCAGTGTCTCGCGGGTGTCGTCCTGGATGCCGTCGACCTGATGCCGGAGTGCGGGGGCTGCCCTTGCCGGTTCGGGGACCGCCTGCAGCCCGATGGATCGCGCCAGACGCGACGGGGTCGGCAGGGCGAGGACGCGGCGGTCCTTCGTGTGCGGAAGAACCAGCCGTCGTACGGCGTCGTCGTAGTCGTCCAGAGCGGTGCCGAGACGCTCCGCGAGCCCGAGATCCTCCTCCAGCCGGGCGAGCTGCGACTTCTTGCCGAATGCCTTGCCCAGGTCGTGCCGCACCCTGGCCTGGAACTCCGCCCGGATCAACTCCAGCCGGGGGCCGGCTTCCCGTGCCAGCGCGGCACGGCTCTCGGGCGTCGTCTCGGCCCGGCGCGCGTCGCGCAGGAGCGCCTGAGCGACGGCGTCCCGGTGGTGGACGTGCCAGGCAGAGTGTTCCTCGGGAGTTCTCGCGGATCGGTCGGCAGTGCCGTGCGACTCGTGCACTGCGGCGGCCAGCCGGGGCGACGAGTCGAGGAAGTCCCGGAAACAGCTCTCGTCGCTCCGGCCGCCGAGGTAGAGGCACTCCCGTAGAGACAGGGGCGGCGCAAGGTGCAACAGCCAAGCAGGTGCGTCGCGTTGGGCTCGGCCGACACCTCTGATCACATGGGCACGAAGGTCCTGCGTCGCCGTCGACCAAGCGGATCCGGACGGTGCTGTCCCGTAGTGGTCGGCGAGCCGGTCGAGCACATGGTCGGCGGTGCGCTCGGCATCGGCCGCAAGGGCACATCCGCCGAGCGCGGTCCAGAAGGCGTCGTAGTCCCTGCGGATGTGGTCGGCGTGCGACTCGCCCTCACCGATCCCGGACGCGTAGAACTCCCGCAACGCGTAACGCAGTCGGGAGAACATGCGCTTGGAGAAAACGGGATTCTGCAGACTGCGCCACCAACGGAAGAGTTCCTGCCGGGGCGACATCGGCTTGGGTTGGGTCCACTGGACTGCCGCCGCCTTGATCGTCCTGTTCGTTCCCTCGGTGAGCCTGGGCGGCCTCTCGCGGTACAGGGCTTTCAGCAGGCCCGCGATACGTTCCGGCTCCGAGGCGTCCTGCAGCTCACGGGCGATTCCGGTGAGGCGTCCCGCCCGCTGCTCCCGTGCTTCGAGATCGTCGAGGCGGTGTCTGAGAGAGCTCAGGTCGCCGCCGATTCTCCAGGCGACGGGCTGCTCGCACAGTCTCCGAAGGGCCTGCAGTGCCGCATCCGGCCGCTCGCGCGCGATCGCCGCGCACTCCGCCAGCTCGCTCAGCGCGAGCCAGTCCTGTCGACGCTCCGCGGGCCAGCGCTTGACGTTGTCCAGTCGGAGTCGTGCGTCGCGGGTCAGGGAGTGGATCCGTTCCTCGACCGAGCTCCAGTGGTCCAGGGTCTCGCGGTTGATCTCGTAGTAGTCGTCGACCCAGCGTCTGGCCTTCCGGTAGACCTGCCCGGCGGTGAGATCCCCGAAGGGGAGGACGTGATACTGCGGAGCGCCGAGGTCGGTGAACAGGAGAAGACAGGGCACGTGGCGGCCGATGCCCAGAGTCTGAGCGAGCCGCACGGAGGCCTCCGTGCCCGGTATCGCCGACTCCCAGAACTTGTCGTGACCCGTGATGTGTTGGTGCACCCCGTGGGCGTCCGTGAAGGGAATGAACGCGTCCGGACGCAGCTCCCGCCAGGGGTCCCCCTCCCAGTCGAGCGGCCGGTGCCGCCATGACGAGGTCCCGAGGGCGCGCTGCATCCGGTCCAGGAACGCTCGGGTCGAGAGCCGTCCGAAGGTGACCTCACGCGCGAGGTCCCCCGATTCCCGTTGCGACAAGCCGGAGAAGAAGACGAAGCGGACCCGGTGCGCGGTGGCGATGCTGAGCTCCACTCCATACCGGACCAGGAACTCCCGGGTCACCTCACCGTTGTCACCGAGCAGCAGGATGGTCCACTCGAAGCCGTCGCCGAGCGAACGGTCCTGGTGCTTCTCCTGCCGGAATGCGTAGCGGTAGACGTCGTCGGCCGTGCGCGCCCGAAACCCCATGCCGTCACTGTAAGTTGGGTCGGCTCGACAAGGGGTGACATCGAGTGAATTGCGGTCTTGACCTCAGGAGTAATCGACCCGTCGGCGGACGCCCGGAACCATGAAGGGCGTACCCACTCGCCCTGCCACCGGTTTCCGGGAGGTTCCCCATGCCGTATTTCGCCAGCCCAGTGGACGCTGCCCGACTGCACTACGTCGACTACGGGCCGGCCGACGGGCCGGTGCTGTTCTTCGTCAACAGCGCTTATCTCGGTGCCGAGATGTGGGAGTTCCAGATGCTGCCGCTGGCCGCGGAGGGCTACCGCTGCGTCGGCTTCGACCGGCGCGGGCACGGCCGGTCGGAGGACACGTGGAGCGGGTTCGACCTGGACAGCCTCGGCGACGACCTGCACGGACTCCTCGAACTGCTCGACCTGCGCGAAGTGACGCTGGTCGGCCACTCCATGGGGAGTGTGGAGATCGTGCGCTGTCTGACCCGGCACGGCGCCGGGCGGGTGGCCCGGGTCGCCTTCGTCGGCGGCATCGCCCCGGGCGTGGTGCGCTCCGCCGACCACCCCGACGGCCTGGACCCGGACGTCGTACGCGGGCTCAATGAGGAGTGCCGGCGTGACCGGGCGGCGTTCTTCACCGACGGAGTCGACGCCTTCTTCGCCGTCGACCGGCCCGGCAACGACGTCTCCGCGTCCTACCGGCAGTACATCGTCGATCGGGCCCTGATCTCGACCGCCCACTCGACGGCCGCCGTCCAGGCACTGATCGCTCTCGTGGACGTCGCTCCCGAACTGCCGGAACTCGGCGTGCCGGTGCTCGTCGTGCACGGCACGCACGACACCTCGGCACCCCTGGAACTGACCGCCCGACGCACGGCCCGGCTCGTGCCCGACGGCACGCTGAAGATCTACGACGGTGCCGGCCACGGCCTGTTCGTCACCCACGCCGATCAACTCAACGAGGATCTGCGGGAGTTCGCGAAATGAATCCGACGGCGATGCCGGGACTCCACTTGCGCCGGGGTGTGTTGGACCGGAGCCTGCCGCCCTGTACGGACCGAAGGACCTCGACCCGTCGTAAAGCTGTGCTCGGAACTACCCTGCGAATGCGTTCACACCGGTTAGATCAGCAGACAGCTTCCAGAGGCGTGCCGCCTGCTCGGGGTCCGTCGCCCAGGACTTGACGCCGACGCGCTCGTCGCCGTCGGTGGCGGGCTCGGCGATGTCGCAGTCGTCCAGGTAGACGCCGCCCATGTCGGCCAGTTGGGGCGAGGTCGCCGCCCACACCTCGGTGGCCGCGCCCTGCTCCGGGGACTTGAAGCCCTCGGGGTTGAGCACGTTGCCCTGCTCGTCGATCCAGCCGCGCTCCAGCATCTCCTCCCGGGGGATGTGGCGTTGCAGCGGCGTCATGATGCCGCCCGGGTGGAGGGAGAAGGCACGGACGCCCCGGTCGGCGGCGAGCTTGTCGAGGTGGACGGCGAACAGGACGTTCGCCGTCTTCGCCTGGCCGTACGCCTCCCACTTGTCGTAGCCGTGGGTCCACTGGACGTCGTCCCAGCGCATCCCGGAGAAGTGATGGGCGCGCGAGGACACCGAGACCACGCGGGCACCGCCCGGCTCGATGGCCGGCCACAGGCGGTTGACGAGGGCGAAGTGGCCGAGGTGGTTGGTGGCGAACTGCGCCTCCCAGCCGGGCCCGACACGGGTCTCCGGGCAGGCCATGATCCCGGCGTTGTCGATCATGTAGTCGACGGTGCGGCCGGAGGCGAGGAACCGCTCGGCGAAGGCGCGCACGCTCTCCAGGTCGGCGAGGTCCAGCTCGTCCACCTCGACGCCGGACAGCCCGGCCACGGCCTCACGGGCGGCGTCGGGGCGTCGGGCGGGGACGACCACCCGGGCGCCCGCCTTGGTGAGCGCGCGGGCGGCTTCCAGGCCCAGGCCCGAGTAGCCACCGGTGAGGATCGCGAGCTTCCCGCCGAGGTCGAGGCCCTCCAGGACGTCGTCGGCGGTGCTCTTCGCGTCGAATCCGGAACCGATCTTGTGCTGTGCAGTGGTCATGAAGGGAACGCTACGAATTGGAGTGCGCTCCAAGTCAAGGAGAAGCCCCGACCGCGACGGGGGAATCACGGCCGGGGCGGCCAGGTGGTGGGCACGGAAGGCGGTCGCCTCGCGGCGAAAGGCTCCACAGGGCTTCAGCCGAACGATCTTCCCTGTGGGCGGAGGTTGAGGCCCGGGGACACTGTTCCCTCCGCACCCACAGTCTGTTCAACGGGGAACTACCGGCGAGTGTTCCAGCGGGAGCCGCCGAGGTCGGTGATGTGCATCACTTGCCATTGGTCCAGTCCAGTAGCTCGTCCTTCGACCAGGTGGTCACCACCCGTTCGGCGGGCACCCCGCACTCCTCCGCCCGCGCGCAGCCGTTGATCTGCCAGTCGAGCTGACCGGGCGCATGCGCGTCGGTGTCGATGGAGAACAGCACCCCTGCGTCGACGGCCTTCCGCAGCAGCCGCCTCGGCGGGTCGAGCCGCTCCGGACGGCTGTTGATCTCCACGGCCGTATTCGACGCGGCACACGCGGCGAACACCTCGTCCGCGTCGAACTCCGACTCCGGCCGCGCGGCACCCCCGTCCCGCCCGATGAGCAGCCGCCCGGTGCAGTGCCCGAGGATGTCCGCGTGCGGATTCCGTACGGCGGCCACCATGCGGCGGGTCATGGCGCGGGCTTCCATACGCAGCTTGGAGTGCACGGAGACGACCACCACGTCGAGCCGCTCCAGCAGCTCCGGTTCCTGGTCCAGCGAGCCGTCGTCGAGGATGTCGCACTCGATGCCGGTGAGCAGCCGGAAGGGCGCCCAGGTCTCGTTCAGCGCGGCCACCACGTCCAGCTGTTCGCGCAGCCGCTCGGGGGACAGTCCGCGGGCCACGGTCAGCCGGGGCGAGTGGTCGGTCAGCACCGCCCACTCGTGGCCGAGCCGGGCCGCTGTACGGCCCATCTCCTCGATCGGACTGCCGCCGTCCGACCAGTCGGAGTGGAGGTGGCAGTCCCCGCGCAGCAGGGCCCGCAGCTCTTCGCCGCCGGGACCGGCCGGGGCGGGGGCCTCGGCCTCCAGTTGCTCCAGATAGGCGGGGACCTGTCCGTCCAGGGCCTCGCGGGCCACCTGTGCGGTCTTCGGGCCGATGCCCTTGAGGGACTCCAGCGTCCCGGCCGCCGCGCGTTCGGCGACCTCGCCCTCGGGGAGTGCCGCCAGAACCCTGGCCGCCGTACGGAAGGCGCGTACGCGGTAGGTCGGGGCCAGGGACCGTTCCAGCAGGAAGGCGATCTGGTCCAGTGCCTGCACGGGATCCATCGAGCCTCCTCCCGCGAGAGGCCCCTGGCCAGGCACCTTGGACCACTCGCGACCGCCTGATGCGTTCTAGGCTCTATTGCATGACCGAAATCGCCAGCCCGCACATCTCGACTCCACGGATCATGGTGCTCAAGGTGCACCCGGGCACCCCGCCGTTCCGCATCGTGGAGATCGACGGGGAGATGGTCTGCGAGGCCACCGGGATCACCGACGTACTCCAGGTCGCGGCCGTGTGCGGCATCACGGTCCGCGACCTGGACGACCCGGACGTGGTCCGCTGGGTCGGCGGAGACAAGCTCACCTGGTTGCCGCACTAGGCATCATGGATTCAGCCGACGGTCCACTTCTGGTTGGCGCCGCCCGAGCAGGTCCAGATCTGCAGCGGGGTGCCGTTGGCCGAGTTGTTGCCGGTGACGTCCAGGCACTTGTTGGCCTGTGGGTTGACGATGTCGTTCGCCGAACTGACGGCCCACTGCTGGGCGGCGGAGCCGTTGCAGTCGTAGAGCTGGACCTTGGTGCCGTCCGCGGTGCCGCCGGCGTTCACGTCCAGGCACTTGCCGAGCGCGCGGATCGTGCCGTCGGAGCCCACCGTCCACTGCTGGGCGGTCGAGCCGTTGCAGTCGTAGAGCTGGACGGCGGTCCCGTTGGCGGAGCTCGCCCCGTTGACGTCGACGCACTTGCCGGCGAGGCCCTTGATCGCCACCCCGGTGGCCGTGTCACTCGTGGTGACCGACACCGAGTCCACCACCAGCTGGGCCGGGAAGGCCGTGGCGCTGTTCGGGTCGCCCGGCCAGTCGCCGCCGACCGCCAGGTTGAGTATCAGGAAGAACGGCTTGTTGAACGCCCAGGTGTTGCCGCCCACATCGGCGGGCGTACGGGTCTGGTAGACGACACCGTCGACCGACCACTTGATCGAGTTGGGCGCCCAGTCGACGGCGAAGGTGTGGAAGGCGTCCGCGAACGCCGCGCCGTTCGCCAGCGTGTAGCCGGCGCCGATCCCGTTGGCGCCGGAGTAGCCGGGGCCGTGGATGGTGCCGTGGATCGTGGAGGGCTCGAAGCCGACGTTCTCCATGACGTCGATCTCACCCGAGTTGGGCCAGCCGACCGAGCCGATGTCGGTGCCGAGCATCCAGAACGCGGGCCACATGCCCTGCCCGCGCGGGATCTTCATCCGCGCCTCGACATGCCCGTACTGCGCGCTGAACTTCCCGGAGGTGTTCATCCGGGCCGAGGTGTACTGGCAAGTGCCGTACCAGCACTGGTAGTTGGCGGGGTTCTCCTTCTTGGCCGTGATCACCAGGTGGCCCTGGCCGTCCAGGGCCGCGTTGTTGGTGCCGGACGTGTAGTACTCACGCTCGTGGTTGTTGACGTTGTCGCCGGTCTCCTGCGTCCACTTCGAGGAGTTGACGGCACTGCCGGCCGCTCCGTCGAAGGTGTCGGAGAACGTGACTGCGTCGGCCTGCGCGTCCGACGTGGAGGCCGCCTGCGCCGGACCGATCGCGGCGGACGCGACCAGAGTGGCGGACAGGGCGGCGAAAAGACATCTGCGGAGGAATCGTGGGGAAGCCACGGCATTCCCTTCTGTGCGGCGGACGTGGGGACCGACACGCCGACTGAGGTGGGGGGTGAAAGCGTCGCCTCTTGATTTAAGAAGTGAGATAAGGAGAGCGTCAATACCTTGGTACAGACCAGTAGTTGAATGTTACGGGCCAGTAGTTGATCGTTACGAAGCGGCCTTCGGTGCTTTGGACGCCTTCGGTGCCTTTGATGTCCTTGCCGCCTTCGCGGCGGGCTTCCGCGCGTGCACCGCCCGGCCGAGCCGGCGCCCCAGCAGGACCCAACCGATAAGCGCGCCAGTGGTGTTGAGGATGACGTCGTCGATGTCGAAGGCCCGCCCGGTGATCAGTGCGCCCTGCGCGAACTCCACCAGGAGCATTACGGTCGCCGTCAGCAGCAGCACCTTCAGGATGCCGCGCGCCCGAGGTGCGAACACGGGCACCAGTACCCCGAACGGGATGCCGAGCACCACGTTCCCGCCGATCTGCTTCACGGCGTCGCGCATGGCCGGCTGGTCGAGATAGGCCTTCAGGGAGCGGCCGGGGTGCAGATTGGTGTGCACCAGCGCTTTCGACGCGGGGGACGGCTCCAGGGTCAGCTTGGCCAGTACGACGGCGAACGCCACCATGAGCACGAAGCCGAGCAGCATCGACAACAGGCGTAGCGGGAGGGGGAGCTGGTGGCGCTGGGGAGGTGCGGGCTTCCGCTGTCGCGGTGCGCGGGCCGCTTTCGGCCCGGCCTCGGTCTTGGGCTCGGTCCTGGTGCGGCGCAGACGTGCGACGGTACGGCCCATGCTTTAGGTCCTCCGGTCTTCAACTTCCCTGTGTGCTAGGGCGGTTACCCCCGATTCGGCGGAGGATGCCGTGGGCGACATGGAGTGATTTCCCGTCAGTCCATTGCCGTATGCGTGCCGCGGATGATGACTGATCCGGCGGCCGGGAAGGCGTAACTTCGCCACGAAACGGGCTCGGCCGTGTGTCGCGCTGCGTCACGATGCGCACACGGGCCGGTCATATGCGGGGGGAATCTCGGGTGTCGGCCCTTCAATGGTCTGTACCACTAGGGGGAGCCGTGACACTCGCGTCCTTCAACACCGATGACTTTCTCCATCCACTGGATCTGGCCGCTCGCCAACGACTGGAAAAGGTCCCGGGACTCCAGGCCGCGACGAAGAAGTACCGGAGCATGATCGCGGACCGCCGTGACCGTGCGTGGCTGCTGTCCAACGCGATCCGGCTGGGCCCGCAGCAGTTTCCGGACGTCTACAAGCTGCTGCCGCCGATCTGCGACGCGTTCGGCATCGAGCGGCCCGCCCTGTATCTGATGCCCGGCCCCGCCAACGCGATGACCATCGGACACTCGCGGACCTGCATCGTGCTGCACAACGAAGTGTTCCGGGACCTCCCCGAGGACGAGATCCAGGCGGTGCTGGCGCACGAGTGCGGCCACATCCTCGCCGAGCACGTGCTGTACCGGCAGATGGCGCTGGCGGTGTTCGGCGGTATGGGAGCCCTGAGCGGCAAGGCCGGCATGGTGGCCGCTCTCCTCTCGGAGCCGCTGAAGGCCGCGCTGCTGGACTGGTACCGCAAGAGCGAACTCACCGCCGACCGGGCCGCCGTGGCGTTCATGGGCGGTCCCGACGAACTCCAGCGGGCCCTGTTCCACCTCAACGGGATCCCCAAGTGGCTGCCGAAGGACCAGATCAACTACGACGCCTTCGCGGCACAGGCCGATGAGTTCGACGCCGCGATGAACGAGACGAAACTGGACCGCTTCCTGCTGCGCCAGCTGGACAACGACGCGACCCATCCCAACCCGGCACTCCGGCTGAGGGAGATCCGGCGCTGGGCGGACTCGGAGACGCTCCGCCAGGTTATGGCGATCGCCAAGGGAGCCGGCACGCCGTCGATCGACGGGTCGTCCGGGGAACCGTGCGGCGGGTGCGCCCGTCCGGTGTCGGCCGACTGGCTGTTCTGCCAGGGGTGCGGAGCAGCCCTCGCGGCGGTCCCGGGGGCGGCGTCATGAGCGCTTTCAGCAGCGAGAAGCTCATCGCCGTCTCGGTCCCCGACCTGGCACCGGTGGTCGACGACCTCAAGTCGCACTTCCAGGAACGGGGTTACGAGACAGTCGTCAGCGCGGACCAGGACGGTGCCCATGAGGTCGGTATCACCAAGGGCGGGATGTTCAAGAAGGTGCTGGGCCTGCGCACCGCGCTGAAGATCGACCTGGTGCCACAGCCGACCGGCACGCTCGTCCGGGCCGGGGTCGGAATCTTCGGCAAACAGGTGGTGCCGTTCGTGATCGCCATGCTCGTGACCTGGCCCGTGCTGTTGACCCAGATGTGGGGTCTGATCAGTCAGGCAGGCCTGGACGACGAGGCGATCAAGGTGGCCGAACTGAGTCTGAACCGCATCCACCGGCTGTCGGCCGGGCAGGATCCCGCGGCCGAGCACCTGAACTTCTGTCACCAGTGCGGTCATCCGCGCGAAGGCGACGCCAACTTCTGTACGAAGTGCGGGACTCGGAGCACGAGTCACAAGGCGGCCACGTAACGGGAGATCATGGTCGCCGCCTTCTCGACCACGCCTCGTACCGTCGCCACCCCGTCGACCACGCCCGCGGCGCGCAGATCCTTCAGCGCGCCGTCGGCGCAGTCGAACCCGGAGACCCCGGCCGTCGGCACCGCGTCGAGCCGGGCCAGTACCGCGTCGGCGTCCTGTCCCGCGTTACGGATGAGCTGCCGCAGCGGCGCGGACAGCGCGGCCGAGAACAGACCGGCGTCCGCGCCGAGTTCCCGCCCGGCACGGTGGAGCCCGATTCCCCCTCCGGGGAGCACACCGGAGCGTGCCGCCGACCGGGCGACGGCGAGCGCCCGCACCGCTGTGGCGTGGGCCGGTGTGCCGACGGGCCCGGCGTACACCCGGCCCCGCTCGCTGTCGTCCGGTGCCTCGGTCGGCGGCCAGGTGACAGTGATGGCGGTGGACGTGACAAGGGCGCGGTCGGCCCGGCCCAGCGGCCGGCCGTGCAGCAGGTCCTGGTCCGCCCGGGCGCTCAGCGTGGCCCAGTCGGTGTCGGGACCGGTCGGGCGGACCACGACGACGCTCTCCGAGAACAGACTGTGCAACGAGCCGACCGCGAAGGCGTCGACGCGATCGGCGATGATCAGCAGCGGTGCCGGGGTCCGCCAGCCGATGCCCTGGAGCTCGTCGGCGGGGATCGTCCCGTCCGGCGCGATCAGGACGTACGGCTCGTGCAGGGTGAGCGGACGGGCGGCGGAGTTCGGCACCAGGACCGTCGTGTCCAGGGTGAGCCGGCGGACGAAGGACAGCTCCGGCTGTGCGGCCGAGGCGACGCGGGTGCCGGTGGCGATCTCCACGTGGTGCGCGCCGACGCGGTCCACCGCGGCCAACACCCGTGCTCCTTGCGGGGTGTTGCCCAGTGCGGTGGTCACGGCCAGGCCCAGATCGGACATCGAGGTCTCCTTGCCGTCCTCGTCCGGTCCGGACAGCAGCCGGAGGATCGCGGCGGCCTCCTCCTCGGCGCGGTCGACGATCTCCTCCCAGGGGGCGCCCGACCGCACCGCCTCATGGATGCCGGACAGCAGCTCACCGACGACGATCGCCGCGGTCGCCGCCCCGTCGCCGTGGTCCCGGCGCATGGCGGTCATCACGTCATGGACCAGGCGCATACCGGGCAGCCACCTGCGGTCGGCCTTGTCGAGCGCCGCTTCCAGCGCGGTGAGGGAGTCCGGCCCGCAGGGACCGAGCGTGGGCCGTACGGCGCTCACCGCGACATGGATTCCCACCACGAGATCCGACGCGGGCGCCTCCGCCCTCGCGGTGGGGCGGTGCCGTCGGGAGAGCCAACGGAGCGCGCCCGACCATGGATTGCGCATGAGCTGGAGCTCCCGGATCGTGTTCTCGTGGCTCTGCGACGGCTGCGGCCAACCGTGATCGGCCATGATCTTCTGGGTGTATTCGAAGAGGTCGCCCGGAGTGAGGAAGGGTCTTCCGTTGGGGACGCCCCTGCCGATGACTTCGAGCAGCCCACCGGTGAACGCGGTATGGCGGGCACCCTCGGGGGCTCTGCTCGTCTGCGTCGCTCCGGCCGATGTCAGGACGTAGGCCCCGGAGATGTCCAGCTGGCCCACGATGACGGAGGAGGGATCCGCCATGACGCCGGCCGCGCGCCCGCTGAAGCAGCAGTCCAACACGACCAGCAGGCGCTTGGCGCGGCGGGGCCGGAGCAGATCGCGGACGGACGCGTATCCCAGCCCGGTGAAGCGGGGCAGCTGAGGCGTGGTCCGTCCGGCGGCCAGGATCAGCTGACCGTCCTCCGGGTCGACGAGCCCATGGCCGGCGAAGTACACGAGCAGGGTGTCGAGCGGTTCCCGAGCGAGCCGGTCCAGCGCCTCGACCACGTCGACCGGGTCCCGCGGATCGGGCAGCTCGACGCAATGGTCCGCCGGCAGACCCCACTTGTCCGGGTCGCGCAGCGCCGCGCCGAGATCCGTGAGGTTGTTGGCGACGGCCGGCAACGGGGGCAGCTCCCCATAGGAACTGACCCCGACCAGAAGCGCTTTGGACCGGAGCGGATCGGCGACACCGCTCATGGCGTGCCGTCGGACGGCTCCTGGCTGCCCGACGCGGGGCGCTGTTCCAGGAATCGGGCGATCTGGGTGAGCAGGACGGCGGGATCCTCGACGTTCCCGACCTCCACCTCAAGGATGTCCTGCGCCCTCTCGATCCGTACCTTGACCGGCGTGACCCTGCTGCGCAGCCACACCGAGAGGGAGTTCGCCAGTACCGCCCCTGCACCACCGGCGCCCAAGGACGCCAGCAGGATCTCGCCGACCGCTCCCATGTCACCGTCCCCGGGCACTGGAGCGAGGCGGGCGATGGGTACCTGCCGCAGCCCAGGATCCTGAAGCAGCCACCGCTGCAGGGACCGCAGGTCCGCTTCGCCCTGGTCGGAGTCGACTGTGAGGGTGATGTCCATTTGTGCACTGTGCCACGGGCGTTGGTTACACCGAGTGCGGTTCAGGAACATTGCGTGAACGGAACCCGTGTGCGGCGGACGTGCCCGCACACGGGTTGCCGGCGGTCGCTCAGGCCGCGTACGAGATGGTCACGGTCGTGAAGCCCAGCGAGCCGAGCAGGCCCTTGAGCATGTTTGTGGTGTTGGTCTCGGCGCGGGTGGTCAGAGCGCTGGTCTTCGCCGCCTCGGCGATGTGCTTGGCGGCGAGTTTCTGCACCGCCTGCTCGCTGTTGGGGTTGTCGGAGAAGATGTCGCCCAGGCGGTCCAGCAGCCCGCGCTGCTTGGAGACCGTGTACGAGTGGTCCGGGTCCAGCGCCGGCTTGCCGAGCGTCGCGTGCGGCAGCTTGATGCTGGCCGACGTGCGGTCGCCGTTGACCGTCACGTCCTGCTTGCCGAGCTTGCCCAGGTCGACATAGCCCTCCACGGTGCCGGCGCCGACGTACAGCGTGCGGGTGCCGCGGATCGCCTGGGGCAGGAACTTGGCGTCCTTCTCCAGGTCCACGACGACCTGGAAGTTGCCGGAGGCCGCGTCGTAACGGCTCATGTCCTGAATGGACTTGAGCAGCGCCGGACCCGAACGGTCGTGGGTCTCGGTGCCGAAGATGTCCCGCAGGCCCGGGAGCACGGCAAGCCGGAGCCCGGCGAACAGCACGGCGATCACAACGACGACGGCGGTGAGCACCTTCGCCCAGCCCGGCATGCGCCGGGGTGTACGGCTGATGGAAGTCGTCATGGGGACGGCCCTCCCTTCCTCGGTATCCGCATGCCCCCCAAATCCCCTGTCAGGCCGACCCGTTGGTGGAACGGGCGCGCTGACGGGGGCACGGAGGGCGTACAAGCGGGAAAAGTCACTGTTCCGGCGCGCCAGGAGCCCTGGTCGACCGCGCAGACAGCATTTCCCGGCCGCCTCACCTCATGCGTCTCGTGACCTTTCCGGATCACGGTCCGCTCCATGTTGTGACACTGGCCGTGGACACCCCGAACACGCCTCAACGCGGCGGTAGTTCGCGGTCTCCGGACGGACGCGACCACCACACCCCCTCGCCGTGCGTGAGCCCGGGCAGCGCCGACTCCACCTCCCGCACCCGCCGGGCCGGCAGCTCGCCGGTGATCAGCCAGGTGCCGACGCCCCCGGTCGTCCCGGTGAACTCGGCTCGACAGGACGCGAGTCGCGCGGTCACCGGCGCGAGCGCGTCCAGCGGGACCTCCGTCTCGAACGCGACGTACGGCTCGTACAGCCGTGTCCCCGCCAGCCGCAGCGCCCGGCGCAGCACGATCGGGGTGAGGCCGCGGAAGTGGCCGGCCGTGCTGAGCGGGCCGACGAACCCGGAGCGGGTGAGGGTGACCCGGTAGTCCGTCACGGGAGCGCCGTGCAGCCCGCCGAGCAGGGTCGTGTGGACCGTGTCCTCGACGGCCTGGTGGAACGCGCGGGGGAGCGCGCCGAGTTCGGTCTCGTACGCGAAGACCCCGCCGGATCCGCGCTCTCCCGGTTCCACGCGCAGCCCGATCGTCGCCCAGTAGCGGGTGCCGTCGTGCCACGGAAGTTCGTCGCAGGCTTCGCCGGTCCCGGCCGGGCGTTCCAGGAACCGCACCCGGCTCGGCTCGAAGTCGGCCTCGATGCCGTGGTCCTGGACGAGGGTCGCCGCCAGGACCTCCTTCTGGACCTCGCCGTACAGGAGCAGCACGGTCGCCCCGGAGGCGGCGGGCCGCGCGTGCAGCAGCGGGTCCTGGTCGGCCAGCGCCAGCAGCGCCGAGCGCAGCGCCGCCGCCTGTTCGGTACACCGGGCCCGTACGACCGTCTCCAGGGTCGGCGGCGCGAACTGCGGTGCCCGTTCGGTGAGTTCACCGAGGCGGTCGCCGACCCGGATGTCCTTCGGGCCGGTCAGCGCGCCGATGTTCCCGGCGGTGAGCGGCCCTGCCCGGCCGATCACATCGAGACGCGTGACTCGTCCGGAGACCTCGACGGCCCGTCCGTCCGCCCCGTGCCGGCGGAACGTGAGCCGCTGCTGCGGGGCCACCTCACCGTCGTAGAGCCGCAGATACGCCGTCCGTTCGCGGCCGGGACCGGGGCGTACCGCGAAGACCGTGCCGCGAGGGGTGCCCGGGCGGGCCGCTGCGGGCGGGATCAACTGGACCAGTCGCGCGACGAGTTCGGGGATTCCCTGGCCGCCGAGGGCCGAGCCGAAGAGGAGGGGGTGGATCGAGCCGTCGGCGGTGCGGGTGGCGAGGGCCTTGCTCAGGTCGTCCGGTGTGGGGTGCGGGCCGTCGACGACCGCCGCGAGGACGGACGGGTCGACGTCGGCGAGTGCTTTGGCCAGGTCCGGGTC